>CBFDBW010000044.1:0-11894 GCA_965603145.1 uncultured Syntrophobacterales bacterium | reverse complement strand
TGCTGCTTCTTCCTCGTAGTCCCCTGGCACCAGAATGGCACCCCAGCCCATTTGCGTTACAAAAAGACCATCATAAGCGGTCTCTTCAAAACGCCGAAGCATCACCGGAATATGCTCCTGGCGTAGGGATTGAATCAGCAGGTCGGCCTCAAAACGATTCTCCACAGTGTGAATTCGCACCATGTCAAGCTGATCAGCCGTCATTGATTCATTCTCCCCAGTCACACCCCCGAGGCTGTCCGACAACCCTCCGAAAGCCCTGTATGTCATTCTGAGCCCTTCGACAGGCTCAGGATAAACTCCGCGAAGAATCTCATAGATCCAAGTATTTACACGTTTGAGATTCTTCGCCCGCCTGCGGCGGACTCAGAATGACGTGGTCGGACAGGCTCCCCCAGGGACTGTAGATTTCAGATTGCGGATCTCGGATTCAGAATTACAGATTCGAGAGGGCAGGAGATTTTACAGATCGAACTAGGCAGCACAAGTAAAAGAAATATTGTTTTTCTCAATCCCCAATCTGCAATCTACAATCTACAATTTCAATTCCCTTTACTCCACCTCGTACTCTGCTTGTTCAAGCATCTCCCAGAGCCGTTCTCGGTTGCTTTCGTATTCTTTCAGCAGCAACGGACCACAGTGACTTGCTGGCATCTCTCTACTGACCACCCTTGCAGCAAAGGCCATACAGGTAGCCTCACCGCATTCGCCACAATTGGTCTGGGGAAGCTCACGATAAACGCTGAGAGGATCGACACGGGCCTGTTTACGCCAGGTCGGCGTAATGCTGTCGCGTCGCTCGTGAACCCCATTGATCATTCTTTGCAGCTCTTCACACACCTGCCGGGCTTCCGCCTCATCCTGTAGAGCGGTTACTGTTAACTGTTTCGGTCGGATAGCGATTATGTGACCCCGCTCCATATAGTTGAGCTCGTTTGTGCCATGGAAATAGGTGCAACCTCGGATTTCCGTGGCAAGATAGGGCAAGAGATCACCGATATCTGTCTCCAGATCAATGATGGCATTAAACTTGATCGAGGTGGGCATACATTCGATATTCACCAGGTTCAAGTGAACCTTTTCAACCAGCATGAGCAAGTATCTCCAGAATTAATCAAATTGGGTTATTTGCAATGGTATCTCTATAAATACGAAATCCGAATAATGAATTTCAACTCGTTCCATTGGATAGGATTTCATAAGCCCTTTGGATCTCTTGAAACTTTTGATTGGCTAACTGTTGAAATTCATCGCCTAGATGCGCGACCCGATCCGGATGATATCGCTGCGCCTTCTTACGATAAGCACTCTTGATTTCCTCTGGAGTTGCGTTCCTGGAGACATCTAGAATCTCGTAGGGATCTTTTTCTGCTCCTGCTCCTGGTTCCGATTCCCCCTGCCCTGGTCTGCCGGAATGGTAGCTGCCAGTTTGTCGGTAGCCCCCAGGTAGGACTCGTTTGAAAAACCAATATGCGAGAAGGAGCACTACAATGTCATCGGCCCAGCCCAATCCCAATAGGGTGTCGGGAATCGCATCTATGGGACTGACCAGATATAATATGCCAAGAAGCAGCGGCCAGAAACGTTTCAGCCAAAGCATATCGTCTCCAGGTAAAATCAGGGCAATTTTGCCTCGAATCTGCACGTGTCAGTACACTTCTAAAATATCAAACATCCGGTTACCGGGGCAAGAGAATCAACCACGGAGATCATAAAGAGCACAGTGAGGAAAGTGCAGAGGGCAGGACTCTCTGCCTCAGCTGTGGCCTTCGTGCGTTTTGTGGTTAGTATTCACCCCTCGATCAGGCGATACGATGGCGTCGGATACCAAGGCGATGCCAGAGCTCGGTGCGAAATTTTCGAGTGGTACCCAGATCAACCTCACCAAAATACACCTGTTCACGCTCATCGAGTTCCACCTTGACCCACCCTTCCAGGCTATCCAAGCTGCGCAGCCAAAGGGTGAAATCATCCATGCTTACCAGTCTAGGTGGCTGAATTATAATGCTATTTCCTCCGTGATGGCGGTAGACCCGACCTCCGACCCGGGAGTTGAAACCTGCAGTATTGATACCAACCACGGGAATGAAATTGTCAAATGCCCGCACCAAAGCACTTTGCTTCCAGTGCCCTTTGAGTATAGGGAAAATGGACTGGTTGACAATGAGATCTGCGCCATTATCAGTAAGCATTCGAGCCGCCCCTGGCTGTCCCCAGAAGTCGAGGGAGACTGGGAGACCTATTTTACCAAATTCGGTATCGAACACCTTATAGGTGGAGTCTCCCGGGACAATCCCTAAATGGCGCCGTTCCATGGTGCTGAGATTTGCTTTACGCTGCCGACCAACAATAGTGCCACTCCGATCAAAAAGCGTTGCCGTATTGAATCTATTGTCACCCACCTCTTCCACCAGACCGGCAACAATGTAACAACGAAGTTTATTCGCCATATCAGCCAAGATCTCCTCACCAACCCATGGGAAATATTCCGGGAGGCAAGCCAGATCCACATCTTTGCCACGACACTTTTCCAGTAGTGTTATGGCATGGCCCACATTGCGAGGATTATCCAATTCTGGATAGGGTTTCCCCTGAATGAGGGCAACACGAATGGTGTCTTTCATGGCACACTCTACCTCTCATCTCGTCCACATGGAGCAATGGATACTGCCTACTGTATTAGGATGAGTACTGTCCACCGATGAGGGCTAATGACCGCGAGTTTCTTTCAGGGCTTCAGAAAACTCTTCTTTGACAGCGTCGAATACGTCTGAGTCCGCCAGCATTTCAAAGTACTGGAAGTATGTTTTGCCCTTATGGAAATAGATCCGAGCCTCCCCCTGCCCCTCTACCTGAAGATCTTCTACCTGAGCTGCCATTGTGCTCTCGGCCGCAGGTACGCCACCGAGAAGCTCGTATTCGAAATACTGATAGTTCTTTGAGGCCCGTGCCGCCTTTCTGCGGTTTCTCAGAATGTCTTTGAGTTTCCCGTAGGCTTTAATGAGATTATCTGAGTAATCACGGGATGAGCGCTCCACCCAGATCTTTATCACCGCCGGGCGAATTTTGGCAGCAAGCACCACATCGGGTTTTTTCCCCACTGTGAAAGCATCATACGGTGCAGGTACTTCTTTTACTACTTCCCAGTCCCCCGCAGGAAGCTTGAACTTCAAGCGACCCTTGGAATAAAGTAAGTAGCCCTCTTCCAGCGACGCTCCAAAGGCAGCCGTTGCGCCCAAGCTCCCGAAAATCAAAATTAGCAATACAGTTACCAATCGTCGACCCATGACAGCCTCCTTTTTTCCTGCTCTTGATAATGGAAAGGAATTTCTTCCTCACTATTCTTCTTGGTCTACTAGCTTCGGCTCATTACTTCCTCATGCAGCTCGAGATCCACCCACAAGGGAAAATGATCGGATGGGTAGCGACCAGCTTCGTGATCGCAGGCGATAGAAACATCGAGGATGCTGAACTCGGATGTGGTGAGGACCCAGTCTATTCGGCCTTTCGTTGGAACACCTGTAAATCCATGTTGGGTATAGCTCTGTTGATCTTCCGCTCTGTTCAGCTCTTGCCAACTGTCGACGAAAGGTCCAATAGGCTTGTTAAGGGTACGATGCACTTCCGAGCCAGGAAGATCATTAAAGTCCCCCAATAACACTGTTGGTGCTTCCCTCTCAGTAGCCCAGGCACGAATCATTTTTGCCCCTTCTATGCGAGCCCGTTCAGAGATATGATCAAGGTGTGTTACCGAAACCCAAATGTGCTGACCACTATGTCTCATTTCCAGAAGGGCATAACTGATCATGCGGGGAAAGGCCGAATCCCAACTCTTGCTCATATGAACTTCTGGAGTTTCTGATAGCCAGAATTCACCGTCTTCTACGAAAGCAAAAGAATCGTCCAGATAGTACAGCGTGGGATACTGACAGTGGTCATCCCAGTGGCGTGAATCAGCCGAGATCCTGTAGCCGGAAAGACTTTCATGCAAGAATGCCAGCATCGAGGGTTTTCCTTCTTGCGTCCCCAGCAAATGAGGGCGGTACTTAAGAATCATCCTCACCAGTAAGTCTCGGCGATTAAGCCAATGGTTCTCTCCATCAAATTCATTTTCAAAACGGAGGTTGAAGGTCATTACCCGCAAGAAAACTCCTTCCGTCATCGGACAATTGACATTGCGCCCAATTCTACAGAATCAACTCAGGAGCTTGCAAGCAAAAGATATGGAGTGCGCTGAACTGGCCATGCTTTTGGAGAGGCTCGAGTGGCCAAGAGAAGTATTGCAGGGCTAATCCGGGGCAGGTTTTCTTTGGGGCGGGTACTAAGGATGAGTTAAAATTGCTCGGAACAGCAAGCGCAGGCAGGGGCGTGGGAGAAGCTCAATTCGAAGTGCTCCTCCTCCATCCAGTCAGCCAAAATCTTGCGCTGCTCTTCATCTAGGACATTGACGGCTTCCTTTATCTCCCCAAGAGCATCTTCCTTGCCGGTCCATATCCGGGCCAGCAGGGTGAGCAGCAGTCGATCCTGGATGTCTAAGTCTAGATTGTCAATATCCTGGAGAATCATCAGGAGGTCAAATTCTTTGGTTCCGCAGCTCCAGTACTTCTGCCATTTAAAAGGGAGACACCTCTGCATTAACCCCATGAACCGCAGCTTCCGACTCCTGTTATTCTCCGAATACATCAGGATTCCTACGTTATGAGAAACAGCTTTCTTTTTTAGCAGATTCTCAGTCCAAATCCCAGCGAAAATTGTTGGCGCTAACCAAAGCCTAGGCAATGCCACCTGGCAACATGATAGGCTTCACGGCTTCACGGCTCCATCGCTGCCATCAGAGAGAAACGACACTCCTAATCCTGAAGCCTTTTGCCAAACTCATTAATAGCCTCAGAAATCTGTTTACGTAGAAAAGTCTCCTTTTCAAGCTCAGGAAGCCCCCTATATACCTGGTATTTGGGATGAGATTCGTTTAGCGTTGGAATCGAGGCCGGTCCCGGCCCTTTTAAAAGTGGGTACTGTTCGACTAGTTCTACAATCGGCAACGGTTGCCCTGCTCCACTCTCCAACCAGTCGAGTCGCCGCATAGATTCGAACCGGAGTTGATCTAGCACATAAATCGAGATATCTATTACTTCCATTTTTTCCGCTTTATCCAAGTGGAAAAAGTCGGAAGCGGTACCAAGGTTCTTTACTCCCATGACCAGTTCATAAAGGGCAAAGATGTTTTGGTCGCCCGGAGAGATAAGAAAAAGCAGAGTGTTGTCCGAAAGATCGGACAACCTGGTTTGCTCATCTAGTTTGTCGCCAAACCGTTTTGACCAGGACTTAAATCCCCTGGTTGCAGCCTGTTTACGTTTGAAAAA
Source organism: uncultured Syntrophobacterales bacterium (assembly GCA_965603145.1). Lineage (GTDB taxonomy): Bacteria > Desulfobacterota > Syntrophobacteria > BM002 > BM002 > BM002. The sequence continues at coordinate 6,531 of CBFDBW010000044.1, read as the reverse complement.
CTCCAGTTGGATAACTTCGGCCATTGTCAAGGAGCGTTTCCTAGAAAAAAAAGGTGGACCTCATAACGAAGTAAGCAGACCGCTAGTGATCCCACAAACCCTCTTCCCAACCATTTTCGAGTCTTCTGCGATCTTAGGCTCAACCGCTGCCCACGTCTTCTCCACACTTCCAGCGTCTGAGCTAAGTTAGGACAGTATCCGATGGTACGGATGCAAAAATTAAAGGGATACGCCTGGATTTGCATACAGGGTAGAACACACAGAGCTGGATTAATTCCTTATAGCATGATTGCTTGCGAGGAGCAAGAGAAACCACTTGGATTCCATCAGGTTTCGGATGAACGAAAGTGGCTCCTAGCCCGGTCGAAAAGCCGAATAAACTCATCGATGTCCTTTTGCGCAATTACTCCTTTCAGGTCAAGGATAATCCTTTCGAATTCTCTATAAAACACCCCATAGGTGGAATTTAGCATTGGCATGGCTGCGTACAGATCTGCATCTTGGGAAAGGAGATGGGTTATTTCCATGAGCTTTCTATGGAAGGCAGGGGTAGCAAAACGCTTCAAGTTCTTAAGATCAACACCTAATGAGTCGATTGTGAGCCCCAAGGCCAAGGTACTGAAGTGAGTCAAGCCTTGGACTACAGCCATATAATAGTCATGAACCTCAGGCGTAACCACCTCCACCCGAGCGCCACCCTCTACCAGAACACCCTGAAGCCATTCTTGCCACCATTGCCCTCGACCGGGGCACATCACCACGGTCTGACCGGTAACGTTGGGCTCCCCGGGCCCGAAAAGAGGATGAGTCCCTATGACGCTCGCGGCTGAGACCTCGAGCATAGTGCTCACCACCTCACTCTTAAGTGAAGCGATATCCATGAGTAGTGCATCATTCTGAACCAAAGGGCCGATGGCTCGAACCACCTCTACCGTGTGCTGCAAGGGTACCGCCACCAGAACCAGATTACAGGTTTTCGCCAGATCCTCCGGTGTGATTTCGGTATCGAGGTCAGCCATTGATACCTGATAGCCAAGTTCACCGAAAAATCGATGAAACCAACGGCCCATCTTGCCCAGGCCACCGACTATTCCCACATGTATGTCCTTGTCTTCGATCATTGGCTTTGGTTGCTGGGCAGTGCCTAAGTCTTGGTCTCTTTAGGCATAAGGCTCAGGGCGCAAGGCTCAAGGTGAAGATCAGATTCTTGTTGAAATCTATGCCTTGTGCCCTGCGCCGTATCGCTTCTGGATTCAGGCTACTTACCTACGACTCCCTACTGCCTGCTTACTGCCTACTCTAGTACAGTTTCTCAAATGTCTCCCAAAATTCGGGAAAGGATTTGTCCACACAGGTCTCATCTGCAATACGCACCCCCCTCGTGACCAGGCCGGCTACTGCGAAACTCATGGCGATCCGGTGATCATCATGGGGATCAATCAGGGCTCCCACAGGACTGCCGCCTCTGATGGTAAGGCTGTCTTGCCCTTCATCAACCTGTACATCTAATCTCTGCAAGCCTTCAGCGACGGCTTGGAGACGATCACTTTCTTTGATACGGAGGTGGCCCACGTTACCTATGACCGTCGTGCCTTCAGCAAAAGCGGCCGTTACCGCCAAAGTAGGCACCATGTCGGGCATGTCCCTCATATCCACAGCAATCCCTCTGAGTCGCCCGCCTACTACTGTAACTCCATGGTCATGCCACTCAACCCTGCATCCCATCTGGGAGAGAAGTTCCAGAAAGGCCAGGTCTCCCTGATGGCTGTTTCGAACGATATTGAGTGTGGTAATTTTCCCCCCGGCGATGGCTGCGGCCGCCCAAAAATAGGAGGCAGAAGAGCAGTCACCCTCCACATCGTAGGCACCAGGTCGATAGTGTCCAGGTGCCTCCACCCTGAGGGTTTTCTCATCCAGCCACGCAGCCACCGCACCAAACCTGGACATTCCATCCAAAGTGACATCTACGTACGGCCTGGAAACCAGCCCCTGGACTCCAATCTCAACAGGATTGGAGGCATAAGGTGCTGCGAGGAGAATGGCGGAGACGAACTGACTTGAGCGACTCGCGTCTACAAGAGTGCGCCCACCTTTGAGGCCGTTGCCATGAATGCGTACTGGAGGACAGCCATTTTTTCCCAAGCTCTCAACCACCCCACCCAGTGGTCGTAGGCCAGCCAAAAGTTCAGCAATGGGTCGCCTGTGCATGCGGTCACTCCCGGTCAGAACACAATCGCCGCGAGCCAAACAGGCCACTGCAGTCAGCAACCTCATAGAAGTGCCCGCATTGTCCAGAAAAATAGGTTTCGAAGGATGGTCAAGTTTGCCACCGGTACCAGTCACTTCTGCTGCCTCGGGAGAATGTATGATCTGAGCCCCCAAGCTCTCAAGAGCCGTTGCTGTGTAACGGGTGTCGTCACACCAGAGAGTGTTACCCAGCTGACTCCTCCCCTCGGCAAGTGAGGCCATGATGAGATACCGGTGGGTGATGCTCTTGGAGCCGGGAATACGAACAGTTGTATCTAGATTTCCAATGGTTCTAATCTGTTTCATTTGCAAGGGACTCTACTAAGGCCTGGCGCATGACTTCAACGGGCGCCTCTTTGCCAGTCCATATCTCAAACTGGGCCACACCTTGGTGGAGGAGCATTTCCAGCCCGGAAACGCAGATACTGCCAGCTGTGGCTGCGTCTTTGAGCAGTTTTGTTTCCAAGGGTCTGTATACCATGTCCAAAACCACCATGCCCCCCTTCAGCTGCTGGGCAGAAATCAGACTCTGGTCCCGAGTTGCGAACATGCCCACCGGGGTGGCATTTACTAAAAGCTCCATCTCCTCCAGAAGATCCCACGATTGCCACTCCACGAAGGTGCAGTTCATCTCTTTCGCAAGGCTGTGGCCCCGTTCTTGGTTTCGATTCATGAGGAAAACCTCTGCACCTCTGTTCTGCAATCCAAATATGGCAGCCCGGGCTGCACCGCCGGCCCCCAGGACCAGACAACGTTTCCCCCTGAGTTCGGTCACCTGCTCCAGAGCCCTGACCACCCCCAGCCAGTCCGTATTACACCCCAGCAACCTGCCCTTTTGAGCAACCACTGTATTCACGGCTCCAATAGCCCGACCTACATCATCCACCTCGTCCAGATGTCCCATAATTGCCTCTTTATGGGGTATGGTGATGCTGGACCCAAGGAGACCCAGTGCCCTGATGGCCGTCGCCGCTTCCGCCGCCTTGTCCGCTTTAAAGGCCAGAAAAGCTATATTCAAGCCAAGGTGGTTGAAAGCGGCGTTGTGCATCTGAGGACTGAGGCTATGCGCTATTGGATTCCCGAAAATTGCAACATATGCGGTCTGAGCGTTGATCATTGTAACATTTCCAGAAGCCGGTGCATCTCCGGCAGGGTGAACTGTCCAGGGGCAGCCTCAACGCCACGTTCCAAAGCCGCATAGGTAAAGGCACCGCCTACCAGCAAACAGGCTACCCTGCTGATTCGGCCCAGAGAGCCGAGACAGAAAGCCACGACCTCTAGCCCCTGCTTTCTGCCCTGGCCAATGAGGTTGAGCAAGGAGATGTTATCTGCCATCTTCTGGGCCAGAGTAACCACCTTCACCACCCCAGCTCCGATGGCAGCCATGTCGTTGAACAAGGATTCCAGTATGTTGTCCGGAGGTGTTTCCTGAAAATTATGGTAACTCAAAATCACCCGCTCTCTCATGCTGGCCAATGCATCCGGCAAATCCTCTTCCCTTTGGAACTCCCAGTCCACATATGAACTTCCTCCTGCCGCTGCCTGGAGGAGAAGTCCAAGTTGCTCCTCTTTGCTACCATCGAAATGACCGCCATGGTCTAAGGAGCGCACTGTGGCGATTACCGGCAAAGGAGCCTGACGCAAAACACTTTCCACCTCTGGCTCCCGAGTGACATCCAGCCGCCACTCCAGCAGGTTGGCTCCCATATCCCTGGCCCTCGTCATGGTCTCGAGTACTTGATCAGGCCGTTCAACCATTACGGACACACATATCTTCGTCAACGTGCCCTCCCTTTAGGAGGCTGCCGGTCGTTCGTCCCTAGGTATGCCTGGATGTCTCGAGAAGCGGCCAGAATCTCACCGAAAATCTTCTTCAATGCGCCCCAGGCCAGCGGCCCTCTGTTCTCACGTGCCAGCCGCCGGAAAATAGCTTGCTCTCGGTTCAGGTCCAGGGGGACTTTTCCTGCCTTGTTTTTCAGCGTAGCTACCTCCTGGACGAGAAGCATACGTTGGTTGAGCAACCGGAGGATTTCATCGTCCAGATTGTCGATTTGCTGTCGCAGTCGCTTTAGATCCGACCTATCTTGTTTGCTATCAGTTATTTTTCCCAAATGGTCTCCTCCACCTTGTGTCCAAAGTGGCGTCCTGCGGACTCTATGGCCACCAGGACCTCGTTACCCTTCTCCAAGGCTACCACGGAGCGGGGTTCACCGTTGGGTGTAGTCAACCGAATGGTCTCAGCATTTTGCACCAAAGTGGTAACTTCCCCCGCATCAGTTTCTGCGGTCACGAGCAACAACGGCCTCCGCTCTATTTTCATCCGACCTACTATGGCCTCCTGGGCCCGTCCCTGGTGATCCACGCACAAAACCGAGTCGCCAGCCACAAGTTCTGAAAGGTAGCGGGTCTTACCACCCGGCACCCTAATATAAGCATGCACTGGGCCGGCGTTCACCCGGAAGGGACGTGGTGCCACGTAGGGATTTTCTACACTCTCAGCATGAACCAAAAAGAGTCCACCACTACTGTTGCCCACAAGCATGCCCTGCCCCTGTTCCATTTGGCTACAGGTATCCACACAGGCTCGATCTCCCAAACCTGCCTGACGTACAGCGACTATTCGCGCAGTGCTGAGTTGAACCTGCTCACCCTGTTCACGCACAATGGCCAGGGTTTTTTTGAGTTCCGCCGGATCGTCGGTCTTGATCAATATCCCAGCGACTCCTCGCTCTAAGACAGTAAGAGCGTTTCTGGCTTGCTCACTGTTGGCCACCTCGGCAAAAATGTTGTCCGCCTGAGCGACTAGATTCTCCAGGGGTATTATAGTCCAATCCGTCGTACGCACCACTACCGTAGCACTGTGAGCAAGTCTGAGTATCTCCTTTTCGTCTTCCTGGCTTTTGACCTCATAAAAAACCACTTCCCGCTCGGGTTTGAGATCTCCATCAGGGGCAATGGTAGTGATACGTCCCAGTTCCTTAACCTTCTGATGGTAGCCCTCCGGCACCATTACTGCCGCAGCCCCGCCCTCAAGAGCGGTTGTAACCAGCACCTTGTCCCAGGGATCCACTCTTACCCAGGCAGTTTTCATACCGTTACCCTTTTCCTTTCAGTGTCCAATGACTGGCTGCTGAGAAAGGCCGAAGCCTGTTCCACCGTGGCTTCTTCATGAACGATCATACTGATCGCCACGACCATTCTGCTGGGGTCTTGGTGCTGAAATATGTTACGCCCAATGGAGACACCAGAGCCACCGGCATCAATGGCCCCTCTCACCATCTCGAGTATCTGCTTGTCCGACTCCATCTTTTCACCACCGGCAATGACCACTGGCACCCGACAGCCCGCTATCACTTCCCGAAAGGATTCCACCGAACCGCTGTAGGATATCTTGACAATATCAGCACCCAACTCAGCACCCAGGCGAGCGGCATGCTTAAGCACATCGGGGTCGTACTCGTTGGCTATCTTCTCCCCTCGCGGATAAATCATCGCCAGTAGCGGTATACCCCACTCTCGCGCTCTGCTAGAGACCATACCAAAGTCACTGAGCATCTGCCGTTCCATTTCATCGCCAATGTTCACATGTATGGACACAGCGTCCGCACCCAAACGCAAGGCTTCCTCAACCGTGCAAACCAGAGTCTTGGTGTTGGGATAGGGGGAGAGTGAAGTACTGGCAGAGAGATGAATAATCAAGCCGACGTCTTTACCGCTTCGGCGGTGGCCAGCACCCACCATACCTTTGTGTTCAACAATGGCGTTTGCTCCACCCCGGACTACTTGCTCAATGGCATCTCTGAGATCGGTGATGCCGTAGATGGGACCCGAGCTGACCCCATGGTCCATTGGAACAATGACAGTTCTGCTGGTATTCCGGTCAATTATCCGTTCCATCCTAATCTGTTTACCTATCATGTGCAACTCCTTTTCCCATGATATAGAAAGCCAGAATCATATAAAAATTAGAACTTACTGGTCCATATGCTCACGGCTGAATGGCAATAGAGAGGCAACCCTCCACACTTTCGGCTTCCATGCAAGTAGACCATGTCTCCCTCTTCTTCTGAACCAGAGAGACCACAGAGACAAAGGAGAAGAAATCTATATCAAGATTTCTGTGCCCTCTGCGGGCTCGGTGGTTCAATTCCCAAAAAAAAAGCCGCGGTCCAAGGACTGCCGCGGCTTTCAAAACACCTTCAAAATACTTATGGGATCAACACCTGCGTACAGCCCCCTCGTTCGCCATGGTGACGAAATAATAATAGCCGTAAAATGTATAGG
>CBFDBW010000043.1:0-11921 GCA_965603145.1 uncultured Syntrophobacterales bacterium | reverse complement strand
AATCGCTGTGGATACTAGCGTGGGGGAGGTTGGGAGTCAAGCGGCAAATGAGCTTTAGCATGCATAGCTGCCTCCTGATCTCTCCGTGATACCAATAAAGCGGAACGGCAACTCTCTACTTTTTAAAGTTTTGCTAAATCGCTGATTTCTTTGTCGATGGGGAGTATTGAGAGCGGATTGAACAGACCGGCTAACACATTACTGCAAAACGTTCCCTGTATGAAGTCAAGTGCGCTAGGTCTTCTAGAACGGTGCACTCATGCCTTAACATTTGGTCTTCCTATTATCGTACCTGGCTTAGGATAGCTCATTTCTTGGGCAGAGTGGTAACCACCGTCATTCTCACCCTAGCCTATTACTTAGTGATTACTCCTGCAGCCCTTATAAAAAGGTTTTTTGGAGGACCTCCGCTTTCGATACAGCCTGACAAAAAAGGTTCCTCTTACTGGGTAACCCGTAATTAGCCAGCCCAGCCCAGGGAACGGTTCTTGAAACGATTCTAGAAATAAGAAAATGGCAAATCAATCGATCATCAGCGAGTTTTGGGAGTTCTTAAAGTTTAGAAAGCGTTACTGGCTGCTCCCTATCGTGGTAGTGCTCCTTCTTTTAGGTGCGCTGATTGTATTCACCCAGACGAGTGCCGTAGCACCATTTATTTATGATCTCTTCTAGACTCTTTCCTACTATTTAATCCACTCGTATCCGGATTGCACCTAAGATTCGGTCAACGAGGCTCTTCCCGTCTAATCTGTGATAGGATAGCGCTTCTGGAGGGGTTCCACAGGCAGGATGTTCTTCAACTGCAAATTTGATTAGCTTTTTGTCACTCAAACCATCTGATGACATTAACGCATTCAACAACAGGTCCCCGAGTCCTCCGTATTCGGAATGATTGTCTAGTGAAAAAATCGTTTTACAGCCCCCAATAGTGTCTATCAGCCAACTATGATCTATACGGTTTAACCAGGGTAGATTAACTACTTTCAAGGAGAATTCGTGCGCCGCAAGCATTTCGGCAGCGGTTAGGGCTTCATGTAACATTACTGGACCATAAGAAAATAACACAGCATCTTTTCCATCCTTCAATACGGTTCCTTTGCCGAAGGAAAAGTCATAGTCCTCTGGCAAAGTTATTGTCCGTGGAGAGGGGGAAATTACTAAGCGCATCATGCAGTTAGCTTCTGCTTCTTCAACGCACCACTGTAAAGCACGTTTTGTCTCCGCGCCGTTGCAGGGCTCCAGAATTACGCAATTCGGCAAGGCGCCAAAAAGTGAGATGTCCCGCAGACTCTGGTGTGATTTTCCTGGACCGGCAGGGATAAGGCCGGCGTAGTGGCACACATAAATTATCTTACTGTTTTCCGTGGCGTTGTTATAGATCTGCTCATTTGCCCTAGAGGCCAGGAATACTCCAAAGGAATTTACTATGGGCAACAGACCTTGGAGCGCTAATCCCCCCGCCATGGAAACCATGTCCTGCTCTGCGATACCATTCTCAACAAAGCGCTCGGGGAAAGCATTCTCAAAAGGGCGCAGTCCACAGTCAGCAGACAGATCAGCATCCAGAACCACGATATCCTTTCTTTTGGCTCCCAGCTCCACCAGAGCCTCACCGAAGGCGTTCACCACCTTTTCAGCGGTGTCTTTGAGTTTTGTCCTGTGCTTATCCCTCTTCTCTATCAGTTCTGTGGTCAATGGGGAAAAACCAAATTCATTCAGGCGAGCGTCTATCCTTTCTAGAAGCTCTTTATAGCCTGCCTGGAAGGAATCATCATCGGGCGCGCCGGCATGCCATTTGTAAAGACCGCCCTCGTCCTTCAGAGCAACGGGGCCTTCCATAAAAGAAACACCTTTTCCTTTGACCGTGTCTGCAATCAGAACTTTAGGTTTGTCTTCTATGTGTTTGAACTTCTCGAAAACCTTTTCCAACTGGGAAAAATCGTGACCATCACATCTTTCAACGTGCCAGCCGAATATTTCGAACTTTTTTTCCAGGCTACCCAAGTCTATGATCTCATCCAATAGCTTGTCTGTCTGAATCTTATTGAAGTCAACTATCATTTGGATATTGGCAACATTCTGATGCACTGTAGTCTGTAAGGACTCCCAAATTTGGCCCTCCTGCAGTTCCCCGTCTCCTGTCATTACAAACACACGCCCGCCCCAGCCGTTCATTTTCTTGGCCACGGCCATTCCTTTGGCTTTGGATATGCCCATCCCAAGGGAGCCCGAATTGGCTTCCATTCCGGGTACGCTCACATCCGGATGACCATGGGTCCCACCAAGACGCCTCAAATTTATAAACTGTTCTGCCGGGACGATCCCCAAGGCAAAGAAAACGGCGTAGTGACCAGGGGCATCGTGTCCTTTTGATGAAAAATAAATGTCGCGGTCCGGGTGGTCTATTCCAACTTCAACCGTGTTCATCTCAGAGTAATAGAGAAACGTTACGATATCCAGCGAACTGAAGCTGGAGCCAAGATGACCGGAACCTGCTCGCTTAACCGTGGCCAAAGCATTGGCCCTGCACATGTCGGCAAGTAGTCCCAATTTATCGTACTTCTTGATGTCGGCCGCGCGGACTCGCTGAAATTCTTCCTCCGGAATGAGCTTAATCTCTAGCATTACTCTGCGTACTCCTCTAATGGATATGGGGATTGGGGTATAGAAGGCAATCCAGCTTGGCCACTGTCTATCAGGTGTTCAGCCAGGTTCCAGTCATAAGCGCTGTTTACGTCAAATCCTTCATAATCCTTTGTGAAAAATGGCATCAATACATTGCCGGCAATTGTCCTGCTCTCGAAGACCACCCTCGACCAGGCAATCTCCAAGCTGGCGTTCTGGGCGTATACTTCTGGCAATGACTGGTATTGGCTGCTGTGCCATGGCTGCTCGGAAGGGGTCAATGGCAGGAGTGGCACCATTCGATTACCCCGCACTACCCACATCTTGCCGGGGTGCTGCTTGCATTTTTCCACCGCACGTAATGAATCCGCACCTTCTCCTGCGAGGAATGCTTGCCAGGCTCGTTTGATTGTATCCGGCAGACGAAAGGGGCTGGTGGGTCGCAGAATGCTGAAGCAATCATAGTCGCGGCCATTCTCTTGAAGTCGACGTAAGGTGTACTCCACCCATTCAATGTCAGGTGAGAGGTCACCAGCAAGTTCAGATGGGCGTAAATGTGGCACTTCAGCGCCATAATGACCTGCAATGTCTCCATACAGCTGGGAATCGGTTGATACTATGACGGCAGAAAAAACCCGGCTCTGCAAGGCCGAGGAAATGGTGTAAGCTATTAAGGGGTGGCCAGCCAACGGACGAATATTTTTGTCCGGTACTCGCTTCGAACCTGCTCGAGCAGGAATCAGGGCCACAATGCTAGGGTGCTTCTCAACCATTTACCTTCCGATTATTATGTACTAGCTTAAAAAACGAATCGCGGCTGAAAGCCGCTCCCACAATCCCAATTCTCCGGTACTCCAACACTCCAATATTCCGCTTATATGACGTACGTCCGCATCGGTTAAAGCATTTCTGTATCTATATTTATGTAGATATCTTTCAAATCAGAGTACACGTCCAGAGCCTCAGTACCGGGTTCGCGGGTACCGTTGCCCGATTGTTTCAAGCCCCCAAAAGGCATGTGAGGTTCACTGCCGTAAGTCCCAGCATTTACCATCGCCACGCCAGCTTGAATCTTCTGGGTAAATTCAATAGCTCGATGGATACTGCGGGTGTGGATACAAGCAGTCAGGCCGTATGGTGAGTCGTTGGCTAAGCTCAAGGCTTCGGCAAAATCTTGCACTTGATAGAGGCAGGTAATGGGGCCAAAGATTTCCTTGGTGGAGATTTCATCCTGGGGATCAACGTTTTCAAGTATTGTGGGTGCCATGTAGAAACCGTCTACATGTGCAGGACCGGTAAGCCTGTGGCCTCCAGTGAGGACGACCGCACCTTTTTCCCGTGCTCGTTCAATAGCTGATAGCATATTGGTGAGTTGCACCTCATTAATTACCGGTCCAAAATCATCATCGTCTCCCGGACCAACTTTGAGCTTTTCAGTTCGTTCCACCAACAGGTTGCGGAACTTTTCATAAATTGAATCAAATATGATAATACGGCTACCTGAGGCACAGCGCTGACCAGCATTACTAAAGGCCGAAAGTAATACCCAGTTGGCCGCATTCTCCAAATCGGCGTCATCGCAGACCACCAGAGGATTTTTGCCGCCCAGTTCCAATGAAACTTTGGCCAATCTTCGACCGGCAACTTCAGCAATTTGACGACCAACCTCGGTAGAGCCGGTAAAACTGATGACATCAACCTCGGGACTGGCAACGAGGGGAGCACCGGCCTCCTCACCGTAGCCCTGGATGATATTGAGTACACCTGGCGGCAGCCCCACCTCTTTGGCAATTCTGCCCACAATCCAACCGGTTGCAGGAGTATCTTCCGCTGCCTTGAGAACCGCTGCGTTTCCGCATATCAAAGCGGGAAAAACCTTCCAGGCCACATTGGCTATGGGTGTGTTGGCAGCAATGATAAGGCCTGCCACCCCAAGGGGTTGTCGGACCACCATGGCATACTTATTTGGCACAGCGCTGGTAGTGGTTCGACCGTAAAGTCGACGGCCTTCACCTGCCATGAACTCCCCTTGAGCGATGGCGCCACCGGTCTCACCCAGGGCTTGCTTGAAAGACATCCCGGTCTCTAAGGAAACGATGCTTGCTATCTCTTCTTGCTGTTTACGCATTGCCTGGGCTATATCATAAAGCAAGTCTCCACGATATACCGGGGTGGAATCTGCCCAGGCCGGTTGAGCCTTTCGAGCCACCTGAATGGCTTTTTGGACGTCCTCCACCCTTGAGCGTGCCACTCTACCGAGTTCTTTGCCGGAAACCGGAGACAACTTTCCAAAGGTGTCTCCAGTGATTGCTTCACACTCTTCACCGTCAATCCAATTAAGAATAGTTTTAGGAATTACTTCTTGATCCATGCTTGTCCCCATTTCTTCAAATGTTACTACCAGGCGGTAAAGCCACCGTCCACCACAAGCTCGATTCCGGTCACGTAGGATGAGGCCCTGGAGGCGAGGAAGAGGAGGGGCCCACCAAGGTCTTTCGCTGTCGCCATTCTGCCCAGCGGAACTCGAGTGCAAAACTTCCGTTTGAATTCCTCATCCTGGTCGCCAAGCACCCCGCCCGGCGACAGCGCATTGACCCGGACTCCATGAGGAGCCCAATGGGTGGCCAGATACTTGGTGAGGTTAACTACGGCGGCCTTGGAAGCGCCGTAGGCCGGCGGCTTGAGAAAGGGTGGGTCGCTCTGGATGTGATCATAAAATCGCGAATCTGGTGAAACGCTGGCGTATAATGATCCGATATTAATAATGGAGCCCCGACCTGCTTTCACCATCTCGCTACCAAAGACTTGGGTCACCAGGAACAGCCCCAGAGTGTTAACTTCAAGGATCTCCCGGTTTTCTTCCAGGGGGATATCTTCCAGAAGATATCCTTCTTGAGGTTGGTCCGGTGGCCGATCTATGCCGGCGTTGTTGACGAGAATTGAAGGTACCCCGAAGATTTCCAAACATTCCTTACAAACCGTCTCTAAGGCTAACCGGTCTCTGATGTCGGTGTAGGCCAGTCTAAGACGGTTGTCTTGAAATCGTCTTTGTATCTCGCCGAATTGTTTGCTGATTTTTTGACCAGGCCGGTCGAGGACGAAGACAGCGGCCCCGGCATCAAGCAGTGTCTCTATCCAGATGGGGCCTAACTTGCCCAAACCACCAGTAACGACAGCAATCTCACCCTCTAAGCTAAAAAGGTCGTTCAAGATGCGGCCTCCGCCCAGCCCTCTGAACCGTTTAATACCTCAAAGGTGATGTCGTCATCTTTGTTTAAAGCGCCACGGGTTACCCGGCCGATTACCTTTTCTAGTTCGTAGGGCGGCAGACCGTCACCTGGTGACTTAAGGGTAATATCTTCGCGCCTGAGGGCATGGCCTGCGGGTAAATCCCGCGCCGCCACCAGCTTTTTCCCCATTTTGATTATGGGGGTCACCTCAGTCTCGTAAACCCTCTTAACGCCATCACCCATGGCCATTCTCGTCCTGCGCAAATCACGAACCATTTTCTTCAGCCCTATGGGCTCCAGCGAAAAGGCATGGTCGGTACCTTTCCAGGTGTGATTGAGAGTGAAGTGTTTTTCAACGACCCTTGCTCCCAACATGTATCCCACCACCGCCATGGCGATCCCATTGTCATGGGAAGAAAGTCCAATGACGGTGTCGGGAAACCGCTCTCTGAAGCTGGTGATAACCCGCAAATTAAGTTCATCAAAAGCTGCCGGATATCCTGCGGTGCACTGCAGAAGGCATAGTTGCTGGTTGATGGGCATAATGGCATCATACGCTCTATGGACATCTTCCATGGGGCCGCCACCGGTACTGAGAATCATGGGTTTTTGGAATTTCGCAATATAGGTCAGCAGCGGTATACTTTTCAGATCACCTGAGGCTATCTTAAAGGCCGGGACATCGAGCTTCGCCAGAAAATCGGCACTGGGAAAGTCAAATGCAGTTGCAAACATGGTGACCCCAATTTCTTTGGCATAGTCCATCAATTCCGTATATTCATCCCAGCCGAATTCCAGTGCTTCTCTGTGTTCACCATAGGTGAGACCAAAGCTGTTTTCGTGGTCGTACGGCTTATCATATGCTGCTTGGGTATAAAGCTGACGATTATCTCGCTTCTGCAATTTGACCGCGTCAGCGCCGCATTCCTTGGCAACCCGAAACATCTCTTTGGCTGTTTCGAGTTTCCCCTGGTGGTTGTGTCCGATTTCGGCAATGACGAAACAATCGCCATCGTCTGTGATGGTCTTTCCATCTATTACCAGTTCTCTCATCGATATTCCTCCTAAGCCGATTGGTTTTAAGTTGACTATCGAAAAACAGCTCACTTGGCAAGTCTAAACGGACTCTCCACTTCCATAACACACTGTACAATTTTGTTGAACAAACAATTTTTCATATTGATTTCTGAACATTATGCACTGATTTGAAAAATCTGATCAGTTATTTCCTCCACCTTAAGTTCTTCATCGTATCCTAGTATCTGCTGAAAACGCGAGAGTCGAGCACTTAACTCTTCAATGGAAATGCCCGGATAACGATGACGCTGGAATGCCGGTTTGTTAAGCGCACCTGGAAGGTATGATTTGAAACGGTTTATGAAACCGAGCCCCTTTGCCATGTACCAGCGATTCAGTCGATGGCTGAGGTCCGGCTTTTGCAAGTCGGCAGCGCCATCGATGATTTTTTCGCAGACATCCACTATCCGCTCACAGGCCAAGGCACCCTTTCGAGCCGCCAGATGTTGGTCAATAAGTGCTTCACGCTCGTCTCCGTCAGCAGGCCCTAGTTCACCGGCAAGAATCTGTGCGAGGGTATCTCGTAACTCGTCGAAATCGAAGCACTGGTGACTCAGTACATTAGGCAAACGATAGAAGCCTAGGTCGTAGTAGTCATTGACTGTCGCTCGGTAGGAAATGGCGGGGATGCCCATTACATAGCCCTCCAGCCCGGTGGTACAGCCGTTGTGGATGATAGCCTCTGTGGCCAATAGCCATGGCACCACGTTCCCCTCATTTGTCACCCGCACCCGGGAACATCCTGCGGCAATCTTGCTGTAGACCTCGTGGTTCTCGGTGGGATGTGGACGGACAACAATGGTGTAGTCAGGAAACGTTTGTTCAAGTAACGGGATGAGTCGCTGGAAGTTTTGAAAGGTGGCCTGCTTATGATCCCGCAGCCCTTCAGCAAATTCCCGGCTCATACCCCTAGCCCCTCGGCCAAACTTGGGTGTTTCCCCAGGCTTCTTCACAGGCTGGAAGAGATTTAGCTCCGGGAAATAGGCATTTACGTGATTAAAGTTGGTGTTTACCAGGATGAAATCCCCATAGCTATTCCGAATTTTTTCCACCTCTTCTGCAAAAAAAGGACGCATTTCAGGCCGCAGCATGTCAACCCGCGGATTCCCGGTGATGTGGATTGGCGTTCCATTTGGCAGACCGGGATATTGTCGCCACAAATCAACGTTGTCTTGCCCCCAAGCGAAGAGATGGGATACGTAGCGGATTGAATCTGGAGAGAGTCGATCCGAAAAATAGGTGTCGGGCGGCAGATGGACCAGGGCCTCTTCATCCCAGGCCACTATTTTGTGGCCAACCTTGTGCGAAATCCGGAACAATAAAGCGCTGCGGATCGTCATACTTTTGGAAAGGTATAGGCTTCGCGGGAAGGAAGCAATGCGAAATTCCATCTCCCGGCGAGAGCCGATGACCGTGTGAAACCCTCGCCTCGCCGCAATACAGGCGAGCAGAAGCTTGGGGTCGAATTCCCGCACTTGATTTTCAACTGGAATGAGGAGTAACATTTTTGCAGCCGTCATGCTTTCGTTACTAGAATGATTTGCGCCAGTTATCTGTTAACCTCCGGTCCTAGGAACAATTGCCGCTTGTCCACTTAAGCCGGAGTCATCCTCGGTTGCATCTGAAGGTGCGCTGGCCGTCGACCGGTCTTCGACGAGGACAGCAATACCGTTTTGCAAGCGATAGGCCCGGTCCGCCGCAGCCAACAGGGCGGGTTGATGCGAGATGGCCAGTATGGTGTAGTCCCCGCTGAGTTGCTGCAAGGTTTCGCAGATAGCTGCCTCACTGTCTCGATCAAGCGCGCTGGTTGGTTCATCCAAAATCAGCAGCTTGGGTTTGCGCACTAAAGCTCTGGCGATGGCAATGCGCTGCCGCTCTCCTCCGGATAATCCGCCCCCACGCTCGCCCACCACGCTATACATTCCTCGGGGCATGGCCGTTACAAATTCCCAAGCCCCTGCGGCGCGCAGCGCATACTCTACGTCTTCTTCATTAAGTTCAGGGTCGCCGAGGGTAACGTTAAATAAGACCGTATCGTGCAATAGCAACGTTTCCTGAGGGACATAGCCGATCATCCCTCGCCACCTTCTTATGTCGACCTCCTCCAGCGGCAGGTCATCGATCCATATCTCCCCCTGCTGAGGTCGGAGTAAGGCTGTTACCAGGTCGACTATCGTCGTTTTTCCCGCCCCTGAGGGGCCCACGATGGCGGTGAATAAACCTGAAGGAAAAGTAAGTGATGCGTTACGGAGTACCCAGTCTTCCTGGTAGGCAAAACTGACCCGATCCAAGCGGATGGCATGCTTCAGAGACGGAACCTGGCTACCAAGGACTGTTTCATGTGCCTGCTCCGTCTCCTGGATGGTCTCCTGCAATGACCAATAGGCGCTTTCACGGATCACCATCTCCTGATACTGCTGTTGGATCTTATTTACCTGTTTCACTATCCGTGAGAGTAGGAATGCCAGCACCATGGTGGTAGCCAGCGGTAAACGCCAGTACACTAGGACTACGTAGAGGCCAATCGCAATGAAGATCGTAAGCAGCGGTTCTTGGACTGCTTTCAATAGCTCCTTGCTGAGCACTTGTTTTTGCAGCGCCTTGTTCAAGTTGGTGGTTTTCTTTTCCAATAAGGAATTAGCCTGGTTCTCACGCGCCATCGCTTTGAGCGGTTTTATCGACTGCAACGTATCGGCAAGATATCGATTCAAAGATGTCAACAATTTGGTTTGACGAGCGCCGGCACGCCGTGCTTTGTCGATGAAACGCTTCACCATGAATGCCAGGATCAAGCCCGCGGCCAAGGAGATCAAGGTGGCCTGCCAAGAGACCAAAACGGCCACGCCCACATACACGACCATCTGGATCACAAGCGCGACTATGGTGGCACCACGCTCGTAGGCCTTGGCTGTCCGACCGGTCTCGGAAAACATGGCATTAAGGATGGCCCCGGTAGGCTGATGAAGGAAGTATTCCCAGCGGGCGACAATGAGAGCACGGAGCAGCGCCAGACGCAGATCGGTGACGACATGGGCGACGGTGTATCCGACCCGCTTTCTGGCCACCAGCAACAATCCGCTCTTCAACAAGATGGTGAGGACACACACCACTAACAGTGTGCCAAGAGTGGGAGTCAGTCCCAAGACGGAAAGGGTTTCTGTCACCGCCTTTTCCAAGCCGGAACCACCTGCTGAAGCACCCGGTACCGAACCGGCCTGGCTACCAACGACAGTTGAGATCAGGGGAAGCAAGGCGGAAAGGCCGACACCCTCCGCAATTCCCGCAAACAGCAAAGCGATGAGCATAATCACGCTATGCCGAGGATACTTGCGAGCTAAGGTAATCAGTAAACGCATATCAACAGGTCTCTATCAAACTCTTTTAGGCCGGTTTTCTTCGGCTCAGCCCAGGAAATCCTTTTCAGTTCGTCTAAGAAGCCTGAGCAACTTTCCGCAGAGAGTCAAAAGCCTCACAAATTCGCTCTACCTGCTCCGGGGTATGGCCGGCGCTCATGCTACAGCGGAGCAAGGGAAAATTGTCAGGTGTAGCTGGGGGCAGTACCATGTTGACGTACACTCCGTGTTCTAGAAGCCCGGTCCAGAGGCTCAGGGCCTCCGCCTTATTCCCCAGCCGGATGGAAACAATCGGGCTTGGCTCCGGGCCTAAAACGAATCCCATCTCTTGCAATCCCTGATATAATCTGCGGGCGTTATCCCACAGTCTTTGGCGCAACTCAGGACGGGCGCGCATAACGGCCAAAGCAGCACGAGTTGAGGCAATGATAGAAGGTGAGGGCGATGCAGTAAATATGTATGGTCTACTGGCGTAGCGGATCAACTCCAACTCGGGATGGTTGCTCGCACAGTAGCCCCCGATTGCACCTAGGCTTTTGCTGAAGGTGCCGACGATGAAATCCACACTGTCCTCCACACCGGCCTCCTCTGCAAGACCACGGCCATTTTCACCGAGGACACCCACAGAATGTGCCTCGTCTACGAGCAGATAGGCACCGTATTTATTCTTTACCGCTGCAATGTCCGCCAAAGGTGCGCGGTCTCCCAACATGCTGTAAATACCTTCCACCAGGATCAGTGCATTCTCTGTCCGTTCTCCTAGTCGTTTCAGCCGCTTTTCCAGGTCATTCACGTCATTATGGCGAAAACGTATTACGTCAGCGCCACCCAAGCGGCAGCCATCGTAGATACTTGCATGACAGTCGGCATCCAAGAGGATGACATCTTCAGGACCAGCCAGGGCCGCCAGCACGCCTAGGTTGGCCACATACCCGGTGGAAAAAACTATAGTGCCACGACAGCCGAAGAAATCTGCCAGATCGTTCTCCAGTGCCACATGGCCGGCGTAGGTGCCGTTGGCCATTCTCGAACCGGTGGTGCCGGTGCCCTGGTCATGAACAGCCTTGCAGGCTGCGTCGATACAGTCGGGATCAAATGTAAGCCCCAAATAGTTGTTCGTGCCGGCAAGAATCGTATGACGGCCATTTACCATTGCTTCGGTGGGCGAGATAATCTGCTCCATGACTACATTGATGGTGTCGACTCCACTTTCCGCCAATTCTTGGAGGGCCTCAACAATATGCTGGAATTTGTCAAAAATGGCCATTATTGTCCTTCCTCTGTTAGCTGTTGGAGTTGGGTGGCAAAGTCTTTGATGGTGCGCACGTTGGCGAGGATGTTCAATGGGATGGAGATATCGAAGTAGTCCTCTACCTCCTCCACCAGGGTCATTACCTTCAAAGAATCGAGGCCAAGATCAGCCACTAGATCCGTATCTTCTTCAAGCTTCCGGCCAGCCTTGACGGCTGGCTTCAGCCTCTCGTAAAGCACTGCCAATATTTCTTCATAACCTTTCATCAATTCTACCTTTACCCTAATGTTTCATACCCACGCCGAGGAAAAGCGCGTCAGAGTGCGCCGAATGTGGGCGCGCGCAGGCTGGGACAGGATGAACAGTACTTGACCGTACGTGAGA
>CBFDBW010000042.1:0-11963 GCA_965603145.1 uncultured Syntrophobacterales bacterium | reverse complement strand
ATATTGACCCCACCCAGGAAAATGGGCAATTTGCTGATACCGGGGCCCAGTATCGGACGGCGATCTTTTACCATAATGAAGAGCAAAAACGACTGGCTGAGGCTTCAAAGAAAGAGCTGAAAAACACCGGTAAGTTTGCCAAAAAGATCGTTACCGAAATTGTACCCGCAACCCCTTTTTACAGGGCTGAGGAGTATCATCAGGAGTACTACAAGAAGAATCCTGTAAGGTATAAGTTTTATCGATACGGATCAGGCAGGGACAGTTATTTGGTGAGGAAGTGGGGTAAGAAATAGTCAAATCATCGGTGAGCTTCTAGACAGACAACACCGTCGGACCCCACAATAGCATTGTGAACTACTCCGGCCGGCAGATTAAGCTGGTCACCAAGGTTTAAGGTCACCTGCTCACCAGAGTCGGGGAGGCCAAAGGTGATTGATCCGCGCACAACATAGACCACTTTGTTGAAGGAATGTGTGTGTGTGCTGTACACATGGGCAGGCCCATTTGACCAGCGATAACCATGTAAGTTTTCCTCGGCTAGCATCTGTCTAATTGTCTCCTCATCCGGGCTTGTACCACCAGACCATCTGATAATCTCGACTTTACTATTTGCCATAATCCCTAATCCGCTAGCTGGAGTTTCCAATTCATAAATGAGCAATTTGCCGCAAGGTCAAGGAACTCAAGGGATTGCGCGGAGGCGTACATTCACGTACGCCGCACAAGAAATCCCGAAGATCGACGTAGAGATTGTGGCAAAGGGCCACTTATGGATGGAAACTAGCTACTGAATCCAACACCCCTGAAAGGTTCGAGGAGTACGCTTCTAACCAGCCAATCCCCGTTAGTTTTCAATAATTCCAGCTTGAGGCGGTACAGGTCAGCATTTTCTCCCACCTCCTGGAGCCAACCTCGAGGATCTTTGTATAGATCTTTGAGTTCTGGAATGGATCGTTCTTTTTTGACTATCATGAAATAGACTTTTGCGGATGCCTCCCGGCCACTTTCCTTGAGATCGACACTGGGCTCAGGATACATGACTTTGAAATTACCGTAATGGTTGAAAGCGAACCAGAGTATCCTTCTGACCTCTCGACCATCATGCTGGCCCGGCCGGGCGACAAAGTCTTCGGTAGTGAGCTTTAAAAGACCGGCGGCACTGTGTTCCTCCGCCAGCTTCGCACCTTCCTTGATTAGATTCCGGATCTGTTCTGTGTCGTCCTCTTTTGTGCATGCTGCCAGAAGTAATAGGGTGATCAGCAAAACCGTGATCAGTCTTGCCAGAGATGGATTGCAGGCTCCGATCCTCATGCGGGCAAATAGTGTTGGGCTCATATTCCACCAACTCCACCACTCCCATACTTCAAGATTGTACGGAGGTGGATAAGAGAAGAAGCTACGCTATAATTACCATCATTTACGCGGTGTCGGCAAGACTAGTTTGAAGATTAGCACAGCCAGAACTGCTATTACACCGACAAGTCCCAAGCGGCGAATATCGCCTGGACTGATGTAACTGGCATCATTCGTAAAAGATGCTAGATGATTGGTAATGGTGAAGTACTTGTAACCGTAGTTTTCCGGATCTAAATCGTAGGCTTTGTCGAAATCTGCATTAGCTAGACCCTCTTGCCCCAACTGCCTGTATGCCTTTGACCTTACCGTATATGCCCTACCAGCGGTTGGCTGGGTGGTGCCAATTTCAATGGCCGTGGTGGCGTCCTGAATGGCCTTCTCCGGAAAACCCTTCAGATGATAGGCCTCTGCCCGATAGCCGTAGGCACTTGCAAGCTTGGGCTTTAGCTCTACAGCCCGGGAGAATTTATCTATGGCCACGTCTAAATTACCCATTCTCAGATGAGCTAGACCGAGCATTCGGTAACCCTCCGGGTCCGAGGGTCTAAGCTCAGTAAATTTATAATAGTCGTACATCATTTTGTCGTAATTCTCTTTGAAGTAATAGAGTCGTCCCCTTTTGTCATAGGCAATTGCCAGCCGTGGATTCAGCTCCAGTGCCTTGGTGAAGTAGCGGATTTTTTTGTTGAACAGAGAGCTCTCCAGACCAAGATTTAAAAAATGCGTGGCATCTTGACCCCAGGCTGGACACACAGAAACTAGAATGTAGATCACCACAGCCATTAGCCCGGATATTTCACGAATCCGCCTACTGCGACCGTGGATATGGCCGTCCTTCCGGGCGTCCTCGGGTGTCGGACCCTGCGACGTACTGTTCAAGTACGCCTCGGATCCAATCCCGCGGTCTCGCGGGATTGCCCGGCACGCGGCGCAAGCGCCTGCGCTGCGCGTGGCACGAGCCTCTCCACGGCCTTGCGACGGCAATTCATAAAACATCCGGGCTTGCGTTGTTTTCATTGCTGCTTCCCTTTATTAGTCTTCAAAAGGGTAACTCTTTGCCGTTTTGTTTCCAACCCACCGTTGACAGGTAGTCGTCTACTGGGGGAGATTTGTTACAGGTCTGGGAGAAGAAAATTGGTAGGAGTGTTTATGAAGGACTGCAGGTTAAAGCTCCACAACTTTCGGCTCGAGGGAGGTTCCCCGGATACGAAGCAGGGCAACCGTGCCTGATGAGCTATAAGGGCTAGCACTGCCCGGGTTGAGGAAGAGCACACCTTGCCGCTTCTCGACAGCGGCTCTATGGGTATGACCATTTATGACAGCGACAAAGCCGGCTGCGGCTGGATCCAGGTTGAGGAGATAGGTGTCGTGCAGCACATAAATCAAAACCTCTCCGATCTCGACAACTTCTGTAGCTGGAAGACCATGGGCCCAGCCACCGTCCATGTTTCCTCGTACCGCATGTACAGGGGCTATGGCGCGCAATGCCTCGAGCACCTCATTATTGCCAATGTCACCAGCATGAATGATCAGATCTACACCTGCGAAAGCTTCAGCCACCTCAGGTCGTAAATGACCGTGCGTGTCCGAGATTATACCAATGAGGAAACTATCTTTCTTTTGTGCTTCCGTTGACATAGCAACTGCTCCCACGTTCACTCCAGATTATCAAGCAAGGCCCATTCCAAAAACTGTGCGTAAACCTCCCACGAGCTTTCACCATAGCCGCCAGCCATGAGATAAGCGCCTGGGATGCCCTTATTTTGCAGAAAATCGTAAATGAGGAGATCTCGCTCTTGCAATTGCTCCAAGGATAGTTGTAGGAGTTTTGCCGAAGGGAGTTCATCCTTTTCGTAGGGATCTGCGCCGGCAACAACAACGGCAATATCAGCAGTTGGCTGGGTTTCTAACATTCTCAGCCCTTCTTTCAGTCTTGTTACATAGAGGTGCTCTTCCCCCGCGGCAATGGGTATATCTATGTCGCTGGGAATAAAAGAAGGGTTCAATTTTCCCCCGCTGTCATATTTTTCCTCGTCGAGAGGCCAGCCTTCTGCCATGTGAATGCTGAGGGTTGTTACTGAGTCATCTCCTTCTGTGAGGGCAGCAGTGCCATCTCCTTTATGGGCGTCAACATCTATGATCCAGGCCTGCTTGATGACCTTTTCAGCCTGGAGTTTGCGAAGGGCGATGGCAATATCATTCAGAAGACAAAAGCCATTGCCGTGGTCCTTTTGGGCGTGGTGCATTCCTCCCCCAAAGTAAAAACAAAAACCCTTTTCCAGAGCCACCCTGCAGCACTGCAACGTTCCAGAAACCTTATTCAGGATGCGTTCATACAGATCGGTCAGGGGCATACTCGCTTTAGCAGGATCATAACGGTGATATCGCCCTTTGCTGTCGATGAGTTCGTAGGCCCTGATTATTTCAGCCTCGAGCTGGTCAGAATAGAGGGTTTTCACAAATCCTTTCGAATGCACGCGGAGTAAGTCGGTTCTTGAAATTTTCTCTTCTACCTTATTGATGTACCATTCGCGTATCCTTTCTCCCAGTATTCTATGAGATCTCAACTTCTCAAAAGTTTTGCTCACCCTGCTGTCAGAGACAGGAATCTCAATACCAAACTCATATAAGGTCATTTTTTCTTCTTGGTTGTATATGATCATGAGTCTATTCTCATTCGGTGGTGTGCACCTAGCCCGGATATCTTCAAGGTGACCCTGCACTGCTTGATTTGCAACATCTAGGACAGCATACACTTTTGTTGATCATCTGCTTTTTCTCTCCCACGCTGTTCGAGCCCTGCAAAGCTCAGTGTTATCTCTTTTCCGAATCAAGCTGTGGGAAAAATTAGATGCTTCCTTCTTTTCGGAACTTACCAGAATTTCATCATCATAAACGGCCTCGGAGAGATAATTGACCTCCATCTCTTTCAACTCATGTGTTTTCAGATAGTCAAGCAGGAGACCATTGAGAATCCAATCTATGTATCTCACATTATTTACATGCTCATTTCTATCCAGATCCCCGTAGGTAACCTGGACCAATCTGGTGTTAGCTGTTGAACTCACAGGGTTTAGCTTATGTAACTTGCCTGGGAACACACGCTCAACATCCTCCGGTAGGTCTACGTGGAAGTACGAATCTGTTTTTTGTGGTTTTCTGGAAGCAAGATCGATGACGAACCAGGTAGTGGTCGCTTCACCGATGGCAGAGCCAGCACTGTCTGAGATTCTGAAGTCACGATAACAAAAGAGTTTGTCTTTTGCCGTCGGCCAGGTATGAACCTGGATCATATCCCCCCATTTGGGAAAAGAATACATCTTGACCAGTTGTCGGCAGAGGACCCAGATAAAGTTTTTTCTGTTCAAATGCGAAAAACCAAGTTCGAGATGTTCAGCATGATTCCAGGCTGATTCTTGCATGAGCTGACACAAAACGACCAAGGTCGCATTATTGCTAACATCCACCTGATATGAATGAATCGGATATTCGTCCTTCCATACCGGTATATACTTTTGAGCAGCACTCATATAAGGGTCTTTCTTGTGGGATTCTTCGCCATTACGGTGAAACAGTATAGCGCAGGTCATTAATCCTTGCCAATGTACAACCTTCTATTTAGAAGTTTCCAGGTCGTCCCCACTGTTTTACTAGGCACGTGGCATGGCGGATGGAGGGAGTGACATGGGGAGGATGGGAACGACGCGGAGACACGGAGAAAAGGCGAGGCGGAGAGAGCAAGGCGAAAGGCAAAATGAGAAATGCGGAAGCAGGGCCCAGCTTGCGGGGAGGAGAAAACGACAGTGACAGGTGGGGGAAATCAAGGTAGATTGTATCGGCAATCTCACAAGCGGGAGGAAAATGGAGGTGTCAAAGGTGGATTACAAGGAACGGCTGGAAGAAATAAAGTGGTTAGCTGATGGTCTTGAAAGTCGAACAACGCAGCTCCAGGAAGCCGCGGCACTGGACGCCGGCTTTCCGGTAAAAATCACCTCTGTGGAAGTGGATTTGGCGGTTGACTATTTGCAAACAATGGAGCAGGAGATCGAGTGGCTGGAGAACGGTCAACCCTACGGGACCGTTGCGGCGATTTTCCCCTACGACGCCCCAAGTGTAATGCTGGCCCGTCTCGGCGGTTCGGCACTGCTCACAGGGAACCGACTGCGCTTCAGTTTCTCCTCGCAGACGCCTCGTACGGCTGCTCTGATCACCGAAATAAGCAAGCCTTTTCAAAGCTTTGAACCGGTAATGGGTCAGGATAACAGGGGGTTTGGCCGAGGGTGCGTGGAGGAGAAGGCGGTCAGGGTTCTTTTCATTTCCGGGGCCTCGGCGGTGGGAGAGGCATACCGAAGTAAGCATAGCGCTTTTGACAAGCTTTTTTTTGCCGGCCCGGGTGGTATGCCTGCAGCTGTGGTGTTTGGGGATGCGGACGCGCAGGCTGCGAGCCGGTTTATTGCGCGCCGGGCATTTATCAACGGCGGCCAATACTGCACCACCCTGAAAAAGGCACTGATTCACAGGGATCTCTACGAAGAGGTGCGCGAGCAGATCCTGGAGTTCACTGGCAATTTAACGGTTGGAGATCCTTTCGATCCGGAGACGGACATTGGGCCCATTCGGGTGGAACGGACCCGATTAATTCTTGAGAGGGCTCTGGATCAGTGCTCAGGGGCCCGTAAGCTTGCGGGCGCTATTGAAGGCGAAAGGGTGCTCCCCCTGGTTCTCGAAATGGAGGGAGGTGAAATACCAGACCTGGAACTCTTCGGCCCATTCCTTGTCCTCAAACCTTTCGATGACCATGAGCCGATAGTGCAGGAGTTGACTCAGACCAAATACGGCTTTCTTCTGGTCTTTTACGGGTCACCATCGGGCGAAACGAAGAGGGCCTTCTATGAACACTTCGGGATGGTTCACGATAACCCTGATTTTCACTTCACTCCTCTGCGCCTTCCCTTTGGCGGTAAGAAGGAGAGCGGCTGGATTCTGGAACGGCAGGGTGATGGTTGGCTCAAGCGGGATGGCGCCTTTCTCTACAGCAAAGAATTGGTTAGGAGCTAGAAAATCCCCCTCAGTCCCCCTTTGCGAAAGGGGGATGATGATGTAATGATTCCAAAAAGTTCCTTTGATAAAGGGGGAAAGGGGGATTTCTGAAGGGAATATCAGTATGTAGGGTGGGCACTACCCGTCAACAAATCCTTATTACCATCACTCCATTACTCCAAACCTACCTAGCTATTCAAATCTATCTTGTCAAAACCCGGTCGGATAAATGCTCTTGCCTCCGGGAAGGCTTTTTCCACTTTCCTCCGTAGCTGTTCAAGATGTACCAAAATATCGAGGATGTCATTATCACGGTGAGGAAAAAGATTGCGGATTTCTCCCCAGGCAGCAATGGAACGGTCCAGGGCGATTAATGCAACTTTGGCCGAGCCATCCGAGTCTTTAGGAAATTCATCAAGAATCTCTAGCCTTTCATCCAGCTCTCCACGGATTGCCCTCGTTAGTTTGACATAAATCAGGTGTTGATACCAGCGGACCACTTCCACCGCTTCGCCGAAGTCGGAAATTTCTTCAGCCGGGTCAACATCTCCTATATCCGCTGACAGCTCAAGGTCTGGCTCATCGTTCTCGTGCCCAAAGATGTCTTGCGCCGAATCGAACCAGTCATCCACCATCTCGCTATACAGTTTGGCCGCGCGGGAACATTGGTGGTTTTTGGCCAGCTCCTTGTTCAACCTTTCTTGTTCTTCAAATTCCTTGGCATCGATAGACTCGAGATCAATTTCTTTTTCTTCAGCTGCTTCATGCAGCAGCTCGAGGGTCATCTGGAATGTTTCGGTTAGCCTTTGCCAGAAGGCTTCGTTGTTGATGTCGTGAGCCTCCTGATCTCCAAATTCTTCACTGTCCATGGCGAAATTCAAGCAACGCGAGGTAAAAGGACAGCGTTCACACCATCGATCACAGTAATTGTAGATGCTCTGGATAAACTCAGGGTTTTCAGCAAGCCTTTTGAGGTCTTCCTTATCCATTGCAGTGCCCCTCTATTGTTCTAATGAGTAAAAATTCCCCCGATATTCCTCTTCTTATATCCCTTGAAGGTGTGTCTCGTCCAGATGTTTCACGAGTTATTTTTCATAGAGTTTATGAGAGCCAATTTCCCTGGTTTACTGCTGCTGATATTTTTTTAGGCAAGCGCGGCATATACAAGCCTGTCCTTTTTGGTCCGAAGGCACGAGCTTTAAAAGATCTTCAGAGAAATGTTCAAAACGGCACCAACAGTCTTCGTCAGATTGACGATTCTCCCTGGCGAGAAGGCAATCATTCGGTTTCCCGCAAATCGGGCAGATGGATTTATCAACGTGCTCTTTCATCTAGTTCTCTGGCGCTGGAGGCGTACTGCTGCCTGCCCCGGGATCAACTCTAAAAGGACCTTTCATGTCAAATCCTTTTGAATAGTCCTTAACAATATCAAATACTTTGATTGGGCCATAAACATTGAACAATGAATACATTATCGCTGGCACGATAAAGTCTTCAGCTCCCTCGATAACAGCGCTTAACAGGTCTATAGTTTCTTTTCCCGTGAAAGGACGCTCATTTGTTATAATTCCGCCATCAGTTTTACCCATGTAAAGGCACATAAACATCGCGTCCTCGTTCAGATTTTTTCTAAAGGACCGAATAATGTCTTTACTTATGTGCGATTTGTATTCTTCCATTACAGCCTCCCATAGAGAATCCTAAAATTTTATGGACATTCCCCCTCTGCCATTGGTTTTGTCGAGCCATTCATCAAATTTCTTACGCAGCCAGCGTTTTAACCAATACCTCGCTTTTGGCACCAAAAGAGCAAGCCCTGCCAGATCGGTAATAAAACCGGGTGTCAACAATACAACGCCTGCTACGAAGATCAGCATGGCATCCAACATTGCTTCTGCGGGGAGGTCTCCACGATTCAGGCTATCCCTGACTTTGGTCATGGTTTTGATGCCCTCGAGCCTCGCCAGGGAAGCCCCGAGGAGTCCGGTCAAAATTACGATGAGAATAGTATTGAAGGCGCCAACCTGGGCGCCGATTTTGATGAGCAGGTAGATTTCTATAAAAGGAACAAGGGTAAAGGCGAGGAATAGTTTAAAAAACATCTCTAAGCACTCTACGGGCTACAATGCAAATTCAGTAAAGAGGACGGTCATGTAATTATGCGTTTTTCAATCCTCGAGCTAAGAATTGCCTCATTGCATCACTGTCCCCAATTTTTAGCAATCCGATTCCACGTTTCCCTGGACCCCCTGCCGGCACAGAAAGAGGTTCACGGCCTTCATGCTCATGACCACATCGCGGTTTTGGTTCATCACTTCGATCAAGGACTGGACGATGCCGCGATCCGGTTTGGAGCGAGAGCGCTTGCTTTCCAGGACAGTCACGCGGATGGACAACTCGTCGCCGGGGCGCACGGGTTTGTTCCAGCGCAACTCGTCGATGCCGGGAGAGCCCAGACTCGCCACCTTCGAAAGGAAGTGGTCGGCGAAGAGCCGCATCATCAGGCCTGAGGTGTGCCAGCCGCTGGCGATCAAGCCGCCAAAGAAGGTTTTCTTGGCAGATTCCGGATCGGTGTGGAACACTTGTGGGTCGAAGCGCTTGGCGAAAGAGACAATCTCTTCCTGCTCGACCGCAATAGAGCCGTATTCGTGCACAGTGCCGGTGATGTAATCTTCGAAGTAACGCTTCTCGACGGGGACGGTGAAGGTGGAGTCGTTCATAGATCTACTCATGCGAGTTGGTGGTCGTTCATACTATCGATGAAGTGGTTTTATCCCACATCTCACTACTTGCCTTGCCCAGCCCCACTGCAATCACAGGTTCTAAGAATTGCCGAACAAATACTTTTCTTATCCATCTGGCCGCTCTGTGCTTGGTTTGTTTCCAAGTCCTGGTAAGGGTGCTTTTAAACCACCTTTTGATTCGCCTTCAATTAGAGACTTTATGTCCGGGTATGCATATATAGTCAAGGCATCATTTTGGGGTAAGCCACCAGTATCAGCAGACGGTCCGTAAATACTATGGATTTCTCTTCCCAACATTCTCAGCAAAGCCGCCTGTTCTCCCCGGTGCTGCGCTGTATGAGCTATCCTTCTCAGCATGACCCAGGTTCTCATTCGTTGCGCTTCAAAAAAGGAGACCTCTTGTTCCCACCAGGTTCTGTCTTTTTCTTTTAGAATTTCAAGTCGTTTTCCGGAATCTTCTGCATATCGTTTGATAAATTCAAGACGAGTTTCCTTTCCAGGTAGAGGAGGTGCGCCAACATCAATGCCAAACATATTGCAAAACCACTTGTCTTCACTCATGCACTGATGCACCATGTGCTCGAGCGGATTCCTATCCCTCTTGTCCAATGGCTGAGGACGGATGAGAAGATCGTCATCCGTAAACATACTCCAGACGCTAAGAGTTTTTATCCGTTCGGTGTCATAGGTGTCCACCAGAAAATCATATTCCATTCGTTCCTCCATTTACCTAGCCCGGTCCGACCCTATTTCGCCATATAGCTCCCCAAAGACATTTCTAACCCATGGCGGTCTCTGAAGCAAAATGTATATGAGAATTACCCCTAAAATGGGGAAGGGGATCACCGTGTCAACCAGACACAGGAGTATCACGGCGATAAGAGTTTTTGTCTTGATGGTCATAATTGAAGCTCACTTTCACCACCTCTTCTCCCCAGGATTTCCTCACCGTTGACATGCTTTTTTAGCATGCTTACCTCTAACAGTATTCTCAACAGAAAAGGACAATAATGATGGCACCATACGGTATTTACGGCAGCCACACTACGGAACCGTGTCCGTTGAACAATGGGGAGGTAGCCAAGAGAGTGGTGGCTCTGGGAGAAAGTGATGTGCAGAACACAGCTAAAAAGTACAAGATCAGTAACATTCTTGGCCAGTACCACTCCGCCCTCGCACATACCTTTCTTTGGATTGTCGATGCAGATGATCCGCATGCAATCGAGGAATTCTGCGTGGAAACAGGTGTTGCCTCGTTTAACCGTCTCACCATTGTACCTTTAATAACTTTCAACGAGGGAGTCATCCCGCTAGTTAAGAAAGTCCACGGACTCTGATTGATCCCTGTAGTCGAATCAATCCAGGTCGTTTTCAAGCACCAGCCGATAGCGTGATTTCCCCGTGGGAAGAGTGGGTTCAACCCTTGACATTGGACAAAGCATAGTGATGTCATGAAGCTGTTCAAAGGGCGATATCTTCCTTTCTAGGACTTGACCCCAAAATCCTTCCCGCCGGATGGATCCAGCAGATGCATGAATTTCAGATTCGCTCTTGGGAAGGGGAACCTGTCAAGCTCTTCCGGTTTGACCCAGCGGTAAGCCGTATGCGCTTTTAACTCAACTTCTCCGGACGTATACTGGCAGCGAAAGACCTCCATTACAATTCTAAAATGGGTATAAGCGTGCTTGACTTGCATGAGATGGGAATTAATTGTAACGTCAAGTCCCACTTCTTCCTGGATTTCGCGCAAGCAACCATTGGCAGGATCCTCACTTTTTCCAATTTTCCCACCGGGAAATTCCCATAAACCCCCCAGAAGACCATCTGTTGGGCGACGGGTGATCAGAACCCGATCCTCACGATAAATGACACCCACAGCGATATGGTATTTGGGGATCGGACTACGGGTAACCCGCAGTGGATACTTGTGGATGCTGCCGACTTTAAAGGCAGCGCAGTAGCCTTGCAGGGGACAAATTTCGCACTTCGGATTTCGCGGTTTGCACACCACTGCGCCCAGTTCCATGATGGCTTGATTGAAGATGCCGGGGTGGCGAAAATCGAGCAACTTATCGGCTGTCGCTTTGAAGACCGCTAATCCTCTGGCTTGGTTTACGGGTGCATCAAGTCTGAACATGCGTGCCAGCACTCGTTTCACATTCCCATCCACCACCGCATATGGCTGATCGAAGGCGATACTCAAAACGGCCGAGGCAATGTAGTCGCCGATACCAGGCAGTTGCAGCAATTCTTTCCGGGTTGCAGGAATCCTGCCCGCGAACAGTTCCAGAACCTGTCGGGCGGCTCGATGCAGATTGCGGGCGCGTGCATAGTAGCCCATACCCTCACAGAGCTTAAGAACCGTCTGCAACTCCGCCCGCGCCAGGTGCGCAACATCCGGAAACACCGATATGAATTTTCGGAAGTAAGGAACGACGGTCTTCACCCGTGTCTGTTGTAGCATCACCTCTGAGACCCAGATTTGGTAAGGGTCGCTGGAGGTGCGCCAGGGCAAGGAACGATGCTCGTTGCGGTACCACTGGATAAGCAGTTTTCGTATCCGATCTGCATCTCTTTCTATCATCCGCTCTCTTTTTCTGTACTCCGACCTATTATGAATCCAGGTCGTTTTTAAGGACCAGCCGATAGCGTGGTTTCCCCGAGCGAAGCTTCTCCAAGGCGTCGTTGACCTCGGACATGCGAAATGTTTCGGTTACAGGCTCGATTCCGTGTCGTGCAGCGAACTCGAGCATGGTTGCAGTGGTTGCCGGGCTGCCCAGCGGGGAGCCGCCAATTGATTTCTGGCCCAGAATAAGCGGA
>CBFDBW010000041.1:0-12032 GCA_965603145.1 uncultured Syntrophobacterales bacterium | reverse complement strand
GCAAACGTCTTCGCAGTGTGATCGCCAAGCACTATGCGAAAAAGGTTCAGCGACTAGCCGTAAAGAACTGAAAGCGATTGTAGATTGCAGAGGGGCAGACCCCTTACTCATAATGGGTCCACATTCTAATAATCTTGACAACCTTCTCTTTGTCTAGAATCTCGTAAACTTATCGGTGTTGAATGTTAATTCGGCGGGAGTAAGCTCCAGCCAAATCACCAACAAGTTTTTCGAATGGAGGTGGGGTATGGTAAGGATTTTTTGATTGCGGATTGCGAATTAGAGATACGAAATGACGCTGGGCTCAGTTTCACTTGACAGGTTCCAACCATTCGTGCCAGAGTCTGGCCAACTTTAAGCACAGAATCTAGGTCCGTGAACGAAATCCCTCCTTTACGAAAGGGGGGCGTTAAATTGGATACTTCACATGCAAACAGGTCATCTTCCCCCTTTGGTAAAGGGGACCGAGGGGGATTTTGCTGCGCTTCGTATTCCCGAAGATCATTGCAGCATATTTTCAATCCAATATCTGAAATAACCTTACGGGAGTGATTCATGTCACTGGATATTTATCGGAAGTTAGCGCAGCATTTGGACGACTTGCCGGCCGGCTTTCCATCCACGGAGAGCGGCGTAGAGCTTCGCATATTGCGGCGGCTTTTCAGTCCAGAGGAGGCCGAACTCGCTCTACACCTGACCCTGTTTCCTGAAGAGTCTGAGGTTATCGCCAGCCGGGCCGAGATTGACCCAGAGAAGGCTGCTCAGCGTCTGGAAAAGATGGCCAAGAAAGGACTTATCTACAGCATTCAGCGAGACGGTATGCTGCCGAAATACAGAGCCAACCAGTACATTGTTGGAATCTGGGAATTCAGTGTCAATAATCTCGACGTGGATCTTATCCAAGACATGGACGAGTACTTTCCCTCACTCTTTCATGAGGCCTGGAAGGTTCCTCAGTTACGTACTATCCCTGTGGGCCGCAGCCTAAACCCCCAGCATGAGGTGTTACCCTATGAGCAGGCAGAGGAACTGGTGCGGGCTCAGGACAAGTTCGTGGTGGCTCCCTGCATATGCCGGCGGGAACACGCCATGGTGGAAAAAGGCTGCGATAGGCCTGAGGAGACCTGCCTGGTCTTTGGGACCGCGGCGGACTACTATCTGAGGAATGGATTGGGCCGTTTGACTGACCTTGAGGAAACTCTTGAGATCCTTGACCTAGCAGAAAAAGTCGGATTTGTGCTTCAGCCGAGCAACGCCAAAAAAGCGGTAAATATCTGCCTTTGTTGCGGCTGCTGTTGCCAGGTATTAAAAAACATCAAACGTCACCCCAAGCCCGCCAGCATGGTCTCCTCACCATTTGTGGCTGCCGTCAATCTCGACACCTGTGAGGGTTGTGGGGACTGTGTAGACCGCTGCCAGATGGAAGCACTGGAGTTGGATGACAAAACGGTAGCCCTGGACGTGGACCGCTGCATTGGCTGCGGACTTTGCATTACCACCTGCCCTACTGAGTCTCTTGCTATGGTGCGCAAGCCTGAGTCAGAACAGCCAGAGGTGCCAAGAAACATGATCGAGGCCGCCATGAAGCTAGGTCAGGCGAGAGGAAAGCTCTAAGGATTTCGGATTGCGGATTTGGGATTTAAAAATAGCAGAAAGCAGAGATTCTACGGTGGGACGGCTTTTTTACGAAGGTGAATTTAGTCTTTCAGATGGCATTTGTTACAAAGCTGTCTCTGTTTTTCGCCAAACTCCGCGATCATATTCCTGCCATAGTAGCTGTGCAGAGCATCTGTACCACTAGCCCCCCCATCCCCTGCCTTAGGGTGAGAGTCAGCAATAAATGTTGTGCCAAAATCCCACCTTCCCATACTCGGGAATGCTGAGGCGTGAGCCCGGTGACAAGTGAGACACATTACATTCGCATCTCCACCAAAGCCAGGGCCCGAAGAACTGGAAGGATCGAGAAGGGACGTACTGGCGGTGTCCACCTCGAAGGGAACCATTGCCAGGTAAGCGCTTGTT
Organism: uncultured Syntrophobacterales bacterium; assembly: GCA_965603145.1. Lineage (GTDB taxonomy): Bacteria > Desulfobacterota > Syntrophobacteria > BM002 > BM002 > BM002. The sequence continues at coordinate 10,010 of CBFDBW010000041.1, read as the reverse complement.
TGGCTACCGCTAACATCCCCTGTACCTACATAAGAGTTGTAGTTATTGGAAATTTCTACAGATATTTTCGCACCTTTACCGGCTGGGTGCTTCCCCGCTACCCCGCCAGTGCTGCCATTCAGGAAGCCACCGTGACAGTTTGCACACCACTCCGACATGCCAGAGCCATATGCGGTGTGGTTGTAATCGGTTTCGGCCCAACCGAATGAACTGGCCTCGGCGATCGGTGCCGGGGATGTAAAAGCTACACCGGACGATAGTTGACCACCTCTATATCCTACCCCGCCAAGAAGCCGGAACGTACCGGGGGGTGTTCCTGTAGATGGTTCCTCTCCATAGGAACTGGGCACCATCGTTGTACCCAGGTCTACACCGTTTCCAATGGTCTTTGCATGTGGGTCATGGCAACTAGTACAGCCCAGGGCCGCGGAGGCGCAGCTGCCCCCTGGGGCTTGGCTCAGCCGCCCGTCCGGATTCAAACCATAATCTAAGGCCACAATATTGTGACCATGGCTATCAGCTCTGCTTTGATAGCTAAGCCCTGCCATGCTCCAACTGAATGTCTTTTGCAACCAATAGAAGTCTCCGCCTGGAGTGAAGAGGGAACCATCATTACTCAGCACACTTTGATCTGCACTTCTTTCGGCATGACAGCGCAGGCAGGTGGAGCTCGGGTCCGAGCCTTTGAGAATCAAGGTGGGAGGCAGAGCAGAGGAGCTTTCATCTGCGCTCCAGTCCTGGTTGCCTGGAGAACCAAGTATGGTGTGGCATCCTTCGCAATAACCCTCTCCACCTTCATGGAACGCACAGGTAATCCCAGAAAGCAAAAAGGTGCTCAGTAATACGATTATTGAGACCAATGAAATTTTGAATCTTTTCATCTCAAACTCTTGATTTAAAGTCCTGCAAAACCGTGCTGAGCAATAGCACAGAGTGTGCCAAGTGACAGCCGCTGTTTGGGCATAAGGCTCACTACGTTCGCCGGCGAGACTGGCGAGAGAAGCTAAGTAAGCACTAAAAAGAAGACAGAGGACAGCCGCCTTCGTTAAAGCTTCGGCGCGCCAAGGAGGACGGAAGGCAGGTTGGTTAATTAGAGAATTTGAAAATTAGAAAATTAGTCAAAAAGATGAATTGTTTCCCGTTTACTGCTCACTGCGCGAAGCGTCCTGAGCCTGTCGAAGGGCTTACTGCTTACCAAGTAATTTTTTGAGTTGAAAAGCGGGAATATGCCACGTGGAAGGAGCAGAAAAAAGACTTATATCTGCTATGAGAAAAGAACTAATCTCTTCATTAACTTTATTTATAAACAATACTATCTAAAATCGTTATAAGTAACATTATTTATCAACAACCAAACCATCTACCCTATTTCCCAAACTACATCTAAGAAAAATTGTTTGTTTTTCTGATTCAGCGAACTAAATTGATTGACAATATGTAAATTATTATAGTAATTTTTCTTCGATGCTCGCAAGCGATGTCGAAAGTCCATCACGAGCTAATGCTTGCTATATTTACGAAAACCGCAATTCCTTAACCCTCATTTTCCCACGCCGGCGCATATCAGGACAGAAAGACAACCACCGACTGTCTGAAAAATATCCACGAGGAGAGGAGCGCATGAGTGGTCATAGAGAACTCTATGACAAGGTGAAAAAAATGGTCGCCAAGCTTTACGTGTTGAGGGACTCCTGTACAGGCATAATTTATAGTGACAAGGCTGATGGGAACCTCAGCTGGTTTGAGGGTGCGGAGGCTATCCTGAAGGAGGCGGTAGCCGAGCTGCAAGAAGCGCTTCTGGACCTGCCGCTGGCGACCTCAAATGAGGAAAACGACGGAAAAGACTTGGCCAAGGTAGAGCACTTAATCAGAAAACTAGACAATTCTACGAATGCTGAAACCAATTATTCCTAGCCCATCCCCTTCATCTCCAATTTGCCTATGCCCTTTGCAACCGTATGATTCCCACATCTGGAGGGCAGGCCAATCTGACAGGCACAAAGAAGGTTCCCACCCCTTTGGTAATAAAGGTCCAGCGGCGTTCTGTTTCTCTCATGAGGCCTGAGGATCCCCTGTATTTCCAGGAACAGGGGATCCACGGTGCCTGATTGATCACTGGTATCCGTATCTGGCCTCCATGCGTATGGCCAGAGATTACCAGCCTGACTCGATCATCTTTCGCCATCTGCAGGTTAACATCGGGATTGTGGCTGAGCATGACTATCGCCGATTCCGGATTCAGGTTTCGTATGGCCTTGAGGGTATTTGCCGGGCCTTCCCAGAAATCGTCAACCCCAGCCACTGCCAGGCCGTGATCCAGATCAACGCCCTCATTGTCTAAAAGGCTGAGCGGAAACTTGGTCAACTCCCTTCTAACCAGCCCCGCATCTGTCCAGTGGTCATGATTTCCCATAACCGCATAAACTCCGAGGGGGGCCTTTAATTTTTTCAAGGAATCGAAGACATAGGCTCCCTTCTTGACGTTTTTGCTACTGTGACTGTAGGCGCCGTCCACATAGTCGCCGAGGAGGGCTATAAGATCTGGCTTTTCATTTTCAATGGCGCTAACGGCTCTCGTTATGTCGCCTCTTGTAGTAAAGGCACCAGCATGAAAATCCGACATAACCCCTATCGTCAGGCCATCAAGTTTTTTCGATAAACCACGGAGAGGCACGTCCAGACGAACCACCTCGAGTCTTTTGGAACAAACGTAGCCGACACCTCCGCCAATGGCCAGGCTGGAATAGATGATGGTGCGAATCCAAGCACGTCTACTTAGTTTAATAGTCATTGTTCTCCGCAGGGCGTCAAAGGTGACTCCTATATTCTATGCTCTTCTAGCCATACATTCACGCCTGACCTTAATGCTGACCTCTCAGACTGACTGATACCCCCTGGATCGAAACGATAGCGGTAATGAAGCTTGAGGATGGATTGCAAAGGTTCAGTGGAAATAGACGGGGGTTGGCCCTCCTCGATTCTTGCAATCAAGTGAGAGAGTGTCTCCCCTGGATGTCGGACAAAGCCCAACTCGCTCAGCTTTGCCGCAATCAAATAGAATTCCGAATCTACTCCTAAGCGAACTTCAGCCTCGCCCTGCTCTTCATCCTTCTCCGCCCGGGTCACTCGTTTTTTGCGGTACACCCTCCAAGCCAACAAAATGCCTAGCGGTATGAGCAGCCAGCCGATGTGTTTCGCCGCCTCAATTTTTCTTTCGCTCCAGCGGTATTTCGACACAGTGTAAACACACCACGACCAGAGATCGGGCAACCCTCCCCACTTTTTCGCTTCTTTCTGCTCAAGCACTGTCCAAGAGGCTGGGGTGGTATCAAAATTGTGCCAGCTACCATTCAGGTAGACCAGGGTCCAGGCATGGGCATGACGTTGACGTACCACGAAAACATTTTCAAAATCGCTAAACTCGTGGACCAAATACCCGGTGGCATAGCGTGCCGGAACACCGAGCGTCCGTAAAATAAGAACCGTTGACGCGGCAAAATACTCACAGTGTCCTGAGCGGGAATTAAGCAGAAAATTTCCCAATGCAGTTGTGTTCTTGCTTTCTCCACTGAGGGTAAGCGAGTAGCTGAAGTTTTTCCGGAAGTGAGACTTAACCCCTGCCATGATCAGCTGCGGAGATTCAGCTTGGAGTCCAAGCTCTGCTATTGTTTTCTGCACAGCACTTTTCTCTGCTGGGGGAACGATCAGGTCGGCTTCACTTGGCGGGCTGTCGATGGTAGCAATCTGACCGTAGTGCACCCGATAGCTGATCAGTACAGGACCGTCTTCCACCTTAACGGTTCCATATTGATTCTGGCCCATTGTGAGGACAGGCAACTCCTCTACTTGGATAGCACCCATGGGAAGTTTTAGTATGCCTTTGTTCCCCTGGAGATATGTAGAAACCACGAGTGCTGAGGTCTCTTTGATGTCAGCCTTCTGCTCGTGCTCCGGAACCCCGCTCATTGCGGTCTGCAGATTCCAGGTGGTTTCGTCGCCCGTTGGTTGCACAGGTTTAAACTTGGACTGTCTGGCAAACCAGGTGGAAGATCTGTAGACGTTATAGCTTGCCTCTCTCAAGAGCAGAGGGGATGGTTGGTGGGAGCCCATCTTCACCCTGAAGAGGATTTGATTAGATAATTTCAGAGTTCCTATGTCTCCTATTGAGCTTTTGGCTCTATAACCATCAGGCTCCTTTTGAATGAACTGGCTATACCACTCAATTGCCTTGTTCTCCACGGTAATTTGGAACCGGTGGAGCCAAACGTGCCCCACATAGCCCGCAGAACCCGCCAGGAGCAACAGAGAGGCCCAAATCACCAGGGAATACCGTTTATTGGGTCGGATGAACAGGAGGGCCCAGGAAGAGAGAAATATGAGCCCCACATAAAACCATATTGACCTCATATTGGCAGCGCTGGCAGAGAGGATGCAGAGAGAAAAGTACGGATAGGTGAGGTTCATGGTTATGGGGTTTTTCTTTTTCTTTTCAGACCCTTTTTGCCTCATCAGCAAAAAAAGAGCACTGATATTGATGTCCTCACTCGTGCTGTATGCCAGGGAGGCCATAAGGAGAAAGAAAGTCATGGGGAGCCATTGCAGGACAACCAGCATGACGGGTACTGAACTTTTTGAGGCAAAGCTGTAAATGAGCATCCCCAGAAAAATGACAGTGCACAAATCCGAGATGCGATTAAAATCAGAAGCAGAGAAGTCCCACCGCACAGTAACAAGACGTGATCCTTCAAGTACCAGCGCCATGATAACTGCCGGTATCAGCAGTTTCGTTTGCCAGCCCCAAAAAATGAGGGACGCGCCGAGGATAAAGGAAGGTGCTTTCATAGTGTAGCCAGTCCCTCTTCAATCTTGCCCACTTCCAGCCTGAGGAGATGCTCAGGATTTCCTCTCATGGGACCCGGTTCCAGGGTAGGAGGATCATCGCCTGCCACTATCACCAGTACCAATGTTGGGATCCCAAGCTCCAGGAGGTTCCCAACGAATTGCTGTCTCTCATCGTCCCAGGACAGGAGAACACAGATACAGCCGCTCAACAAAGAACTGCGCTCAAAGACTATGGGAGGCAAGGTATTGAACGGTTTGTCCTTGCAGGGTTGCACAGAAGCCAGAATCTCCAGCATTCTGTCGGTGTGGGCAACTCCCCTCCCCGCTGTAAAACAATAGGCCTCCGGTCCCACAAACATGAGATCCAACAGGGACTCCTGAGTCTGCACAGTGCAGGCAAAGGAGGAGGCAACCGATACAGCCTCTTCAAATTTTTCACTCTTTTCTGTGTTCTGAAAGGTGTCTAGAATCAGTCCGTGTCGAACGAAGAATTCATCCTGATAATCTTTGACCACCGGTCTGCTGGTCTTGGCCCAGCTCTTCCAATGGATGCGGCGCAATGGGTCTCCCGGACGATAATCTCTCATGGATATGAACTCTTGGGAGTCTCCCACCGAGTAGGCCAAGGCCACCCCGCCTGGTTGATACTTCCTGGTTCCGGGAAGACTGACGTGAGGTAGGCTATATCGTTTGGGAAGAACCAAAACGGACTGCTGCACGGGTAGCGTGACAAAACCTTTGAACAGACCGATGGGATCAGGACGGGCAATGGCGAGGCTAGTTAAGTTTAAACACCCCCGCTGCCCCGGCACGATTTCAGCCTGCACTTCGCCCTTGCTGTCGGGCGTGAGAGTCGGCAAATTACGTTCTTTGCCGACACCACCCTCTTTTCTGGATACCAGCAAGAGCCACCGATGATATCCTATTATGCGGTCAAAAGGATTGCGCTTCTCTTCCTTTGCTTCCGCGCTCTCCGCGAATTCACTGAAGGTTGGCCGAGGGTCGTCCGAATTGTCGAAGATATGGAGATCTCTCTGGGGTCTCTGGCTGGTATTTTGAACAACTATACGGTAAGGGAGAGATTCACCCACTGTACCAAAAGGCGGCAGAATTCGTCTGGCGGTGAAGTTGTTTCGAAAGAAAAGACTCCACAAAATTGAGATTACCAGGAGTGCAAAAAGGAAGGTGAATGCCTGATATGCCACGGACTGGTTGGTGTCCAGCCCTACCACAGCCGAAGCAGCTACTCCACCCGCAACGAGCAAGCCTCCCTTGGTAAATCGACGTTTATACCAGCGCCACAGTAAATAGTAGAGGCAAAAACTTTTATAGACGAACCGTCGGAGCAACAAACGAACTCCCTCTATTGCCATGGTAACGTGATGGCTAGCTGCTGGTCATTGCAGTACCTCTGCGCATTATCGCGAACCGTTACGCCGGAACAGGAATCTTTTCAAGGGTCTCTTCCACCACACCCTCAGCAGTCCTGCCGGAAAAACGGGCCTGGGGATCCATTACCATTCTGTGGGCGATCACCGGCACCGCAATTTCTTGCACCTGCTCCGGATCGACAAACTCTTGTCCGTCAAAAAGGGCAAGAGCCTTGCTAGCATTCATCAAAGCAAGAGATGCTCGCGGACTTGCGCCCAACTGGACCCCCGGGGCCGACCGGGTACCGCTAACGATGTCCACTATGTACCGCTTCAACTCCTCGCTGATGCGCACTTCTTTCACCTGCTCCTTAAGAGCGAGAACATCCTCCACCTTAGCGCAGGCGGAAATATCTTCTATGGGATGGCGCTTTTTCTGGTCGGTGAGAACAGCCACCTCCTCGTGCGGAGATACATAGCCGAGACTGCACTGGAGCGCGAAACGATCCATCTGGGCCTCGGGAAGCGGATAGGTTCCTCGCGATTCCACCGGATTCTGGGTGGCAATCACAAAGAAAAGATCCTCAAGGCAACGGAGTTTACCGTCAATGCTTACCTGCCCCTCTGCCATGGCCTCCAGAAGAGCCGATTGCGTTCTCGGTGAGGCTCGGTTGATCTCATCGGCAAGCAGTATGTTGGTAAAAATCGGTCCCTGGTGAAGCCGGAAAAGTTGCTCCTTCTGGTCAAAGATGGACACACCGAGAATATCCGAAGGCAAAAGGTCGGGGGTAAACTGAATACGCTTGAACTCCGCGTCAATTGACAGTGCGAGGGTCTTGGCCAAGGTAGTCTTGCCAGTGCCGGGATAGTCTTCCAAAAGCACGTGCCCTCCGCTTGCAAAACCTGCAAGGACCTTTCTGATGGCCGCCGATTGGCCTCGCATCACTTTTTCAATGTTTGCCGAAATCTTTCTGTAGATCTCTCTGGGAGATAAGTGCGACATTTCATTCTCCATCAAAAAGGAGGTGACACCAGATTATTGCTATAAGATTTCAGTCCGGGCTACTACAATCCATGGATTAGCATGTACCATGCCAAGGGTAGATTGGAGATTGGGGGAGGCATAGAGCATAGGGCATCCGCCTTCGCTAAAGCTACGGCGGACAAGTAGGGCATGGAGCATGGGGAAATACAGCCGGCAGTTGGCACTAGGGACTATTGAGATGATATATTCATTGCTGTTCTCAGGCCTCACAAAGAAAACTAAGCGGCTTTTTGCATGGATTCGGAGTGTGTCCGTTGGTCTGTAAAATTGATTCTGCCGCTGATGCGGGGCTTGATGGTGCCTCCGAGATGTTCTATGTACTTGATGAGGACATCTCTCAGGGACGCAGAAGAATCATACCTATGCAGGGTATTGAATAACATCCTGTACCCATCACCCCCGGCAGCCAGGTATGAGTTGGTGGCAACCTTATAAGTCCTGTCTGGATTAAAGGGCTCGCCATTTATCATAATCTTTTCGTACTTCTTGGTCAGAGTATTTAAGGTAATGGACAACCCTGATGATACCTGTGGGAAGCCTCCTTGACCGCTGGATATGGAGGCCATGTAATCAAAGAGGGATCGGACGGTAGCACCGTCCAGGGTCAGCACAACCACCGAATTATCAAAAGGAAGGATCTCATGGATTGAGCGCTGGGTGATTGGTCCCTTTGGGAGGTCTGTCCGAATACCCCCTCCGTTTTGCAGGGCAAAATCCACCCCCAGGTATTTTGTGTACCAGAGCATGGAGTCAGCCACCAGGTCACCCAGGGCGGTCTCCCTTTTTCTCACACCTCTGTAAAAGAACGTTTCTTCGGCTTGTCCTACCACTTGAGAGAGCAGGGAATTCACCCTGTCAACGTACGGTTTCATTAACCTCACTAGTTCCGGATCTTCGGGGATTTCCTCGCCGATGACATGATACACCATGGCTCCATCCGATTTTTTCTCGACTTCCTTGAGGTTGACGGGAATGGCTTCGAATTTGTACTCGATTACTCTTTTCTCCTGAATAAACAGATCAACCCTGCCGAGAACAAGTCCCCACTTCCACGCCTGTACTATGAGTGTCTTGTGACCCGATTCAGTATCTGTCATCACAATGGGGGCGTCGAGCTTGGTGTGGCTGTGTCCATCCACAATGAGATCAATGCCGCTCACCTCTGAAGCCAATCTCTTCGAGCCCAATTCAGGGGAGTTGTATATACCCATGTGCGCCAGGGCGATTACAGCGTCCGCCTGTTTCCTCAATTCTGGAACAAGCTGTTTTGCAGCCTCAACTTCGTCTTGGAAAACGAGGCCCCTGATATTCTCCTGGTGGGCAACGAATTCAGTTTCCTTGGTGGTCAGTCCAAAGATGGCCACCTTGAAGCCGTCAAATTCCTTTATGATGTAGGGACGGGTCAATAATTTTCCTTGTTTCCTCCTGACGTTGGCGGAAAGGAAAGGAAAGTCCGCCAGTTTCATCTGTTCCTTCAACACATCCAGTGCATTATCGAACTCATGATTCCCTATTGCCATGGCGTCGTAGCCAATGTAGTTGAAGCCTTCGATATCCGGTCTCGCCTTGAAGAGGTTGGACTCAGGCCTGCCAGTATTTATATCACCCGCATCCAGCACCAAAACGTTCTTATCCTGTCCCCTTATGCGTTTAACAATTGTTGCCCGGGCGGCAAGTCCGCCGACATCTGGTGCCGGGTCTTTGAAGAACTTTACCGGGTGCCCATGTGTATCGTTGGTATGGAGTACCACAAGGTGATGGACCGGAGAACCACTGGATGGTCCGGCCTCTTTCATTGAACTGCAGGCGAGAAGAAGTCCAACCAACACCGCAGCGGTAAGATTTACAAGTCTCTTTGTGCTTGCCTTCATCACACTATCCCGATAAGCGAAGTACATTCAATAGTAAATGGTAAGCAGTAAAGGGTAAAGAGTAAAGGAGGTAGATTGAGGAAAGCATAGGGCATGGGGCATAGAGCATAGGGTAAGGCGACTTCTAAGGTTATAGCTACACGTTTCATGGATATCTTTCACCAGACGCAATTGGATTCGGAGGACCAAATGTCTTCGGCGCTAAGGAGGCAATATCGATGCCACTGATTTTGTTGGTGCATCTACCAATACGACAGCTTACACCTGTTAGCGACCAAGATGAGAAATGTCTTCTGAATTGACGGAGGAGCCTTTTTCGAGGGGACCGTTTCTCAAATCTGAAACGTTCAGCAGGGAGACCGCGGAAGAATCTGATACTCTCAGGTCTTCTCGCTCACCTGAAAAGCTCACCAGAACCATCCCGGAGAATTTCTTTTCCCGGTAGACCTCAACCCGATAAATCCGGCCTTTCTTATCTACGGAAAATCGCTTCTTGATGTCGTCTTTTTGGATGGCTATTCCAGACTCGTTGGGAGTACCTGGTTTTTTGAAGCCGATAACGTTGACTCGATAGCCTTTTTCAGGCACGACGAGGAAGGACTGTGCAACTTCCACCATGCCGCCGAAATCAACCTTTCTCTCGTCGCCGTCGACCTCTATGGTGATGGCGTTGATACTGGAGTCGTATTCGAAGTATTGGGGATAAAGGCGTGTAACCCTGCGGTTGCCGTGAAACACCCTGTAGCTCTCACCCGATTCCACCACGGCGACAAGAGGGCTGCTGGGTCTAAAAACAATCTCCGAAGCTTTTTTCAGAGGGATGTAGGCAAGTCGTTTTCTCGCATTGGTCACGTCTAGAAAAATCTTGTTGTCGTAGAATGC
>CBFDBW010000040.1:0-12126 GCA_965603145.1 uncultured Syntrophobacterales bacterium | reverse complement strand
TTGGATCCGAGGCGTACTTAAACAGTACGTCGCAGGGTCCGACACCCGAGGACGCCCTGAAGGACGGCCATATCCGCGGTCGCAGTCACGCCGTGGCGTGATGAAATATCCGGGCTAAATCAGCGACAGATTCAGTGATGATGGTTTTCCTGGACACGCTACCACGAGGAGGAATGAATGGATTTTGCTATTCCACAAAGGGTTACCAAGGAGCTGGAGCAGTTTGAAGTTTTCCTACGAACTCACCTGGAGCCCCAGTTCGCTACCTGGTACAAGAAAGAAGCCATTCCGCGAGAGCTTTTCCAGAGCATGGGGCAAGACGGCTGGCTGGGTTTCAGTCAGGAAAATGGCCATATTGGGGAGCAATCAGCCCTGAGAGAGACAATCCTTATGGAAAATCTGGCCAAGATTTCTCCTGGAGTTGCCGTGGCCGTCTTGGTGCAAAATTCGCTTGGTATGGCTCCTCTTTTTCTTTTTGGCTCGGAAAAACAAAAGCAAAATTATCTGCCCTCGGCCATCAAGGGAGAAACTCTGCTTTGCCTCGGCAACTCTGAGCACAAAGCCGGAAGCGATGTTGCCAATGTCAGAATGCAGGCTGAGAATGTTGAGGGTGGTTGGGTCCTCAATGGTACCAAAGCGTATGTCACCAACGGTGCCATTAGTGACCTGGCATTGGTCACAGCAGTCTCGGACCCCGAGGCCACAAGAAATCGCAGGCTATCCATGTTCCTGGTTGACCTATCCTCAACTGGAGTGTCGAGGAAAAAGCTGAACAAACGAGTCTGGATTCCCTCTGATCTCACTAGGTTACAATTTAATAAGGTTTTCATTCCCGACGAAAATCTTATTGGTGAGCGTGGCAGGGGATTGCACCAGGTCCTGGCGACATTCACCCATAGCAGAATTCCCATGAGTGGACTCACCCTGGGAACTGCGGTGGGAGCCTTCGAAGCTGGATTCGACCGTGCCAATACGCGTAAAATTTTTGGTCAAAAGATCGCTGATTTTCAGGCAAAATCTTTTGAAATTGCCGACTTCTTCACCCGAATTGAAGCAGCCCGACTCCTGGTGCTCAAGGCTGGTTGGATCAAAGACCAGGGGAAGGATTTCCGGATGGAGGCTGCCATGGCCAAGTATTTGACGGTGGAAATCGCCCGAGAGGTGGGAGTTTGGGCAGCTGATCTATTCGGTGCGGCTTCAGTAATACAGGATCATCCTGTACACAAATTTCCGCTTGACGCCTGGGCATCGTCATTAGGAGAGGGAACCCAGGACGTGCAGAAATTGATAATCTTCAGGGAAATACTGAAAAGATAAGCTTTCAGCTCTCAGCCGTCAGCTTCTAGTCAATGCCCATTAGCCATATCTCATCTCTCATTTGGTAACGTGATGTTAGAGGAGTTTTCTTTTTTGGACACAAAGGAACACAAATTAGCAAAATCATTACCCTAGGAAGTAAAGAATCCGGGCCCTTCGAAGATCCCGCTACGCGGGGAAGGACCAGGTTTTCGATGTTGAATAATAATGTTATCTGTGTATATCTGAAGAAATCTGCGTCCTGTTAATCGGTTAAGCTCGTATTGATCAGTTTGGCATAAGGAGGGCAACATGGCCAAGAGGACCAGCCGTCAATCACCCGAGGACCAGAACATTCTCGACAAGCTCAGGTCTTTTTTCGGCAGCATCCCACCCAAAGGGGATCCTGGCCGCCGTAAATTCCACTTCTCTTTTTGGTACTTTTTGATGGCCCTTCTCGCTCTGTCGTTCGTTCACGACTACTTCATGGCTCGACAGGTGAATACCATCCCTTATTCCGAGTTCAAGCGCTACGTGGCTGAAGGTAAGGTTCAAAAGCTAAGCTTAAAACCCCAGCAAATAACCGGAACCCTTACCCAGGGTGAGCAGGGTGGCAAAGACAAACAGTTTGTTACTGTGAGGGTTGAGGATCCGGAATTGGTGAAACTTTTAGATGACAAGAAAATAGACTACACCGGTCACTACGAGAGCAAATGGCTGGCCAATTTGCTCTCTTGGATTCTCCCTCTCGTTTTCTTCATTATCGTTTGGAGATTCCTTTTAGGCCGTATGGCCGGCGGCCCCCAAGGAGTTCTCTCATTGGGGAAAGCCCGGGCGAAAATTTACGCGGACCGTGAGGTGGGCGTTACCTTTAAAGATGTTGCTGGTATTGATGAGGCAAGACAAGAACTTGAAGAAATCGTTGAATTCCTCAAAACACCGGAAAAGTTTACCCGTCTCGGTGGCAAGATTCCCAAGGGCGTCTTGCTTGTGGGTGCCCCGGGCACCGGCAAAACCTTGCTTGCCAAGGCTGTAGCCGGAGAATCCGGTGTCCCCTTTTTCAGTATCAGTGGCTCAGAGTTTGTGGAGATGTTTGTCGGCGTGGGTGCGGCCAGAGTTCGTGATCTTTTTGCTCAGGCCAAAGAGCAGGCTCCTTGTATCATCTTCGTGGATGAACTGGATGCACTGGGCAAAGCGAGGGGCATAAGTCCAATGGGGGGTCATGATGAGCGGGAGCAAACTCTCAACCAGTTGCTCGTGGAGATGGACGGCTTCGATGCTACAGCGGGGGTTATCATCATGGCTGCCACAAACCGCCCTGAAATTCTTGATCCTGCCCTCCTGCGCGCCGGTCGCTTCGACCGGAACGTGGCCATAGACAGGCCCGATCTTCGCGGTCGAGAAGCCATTCTCAAGGTTCACACGAAAGGAGTAAAACTCGGCCCTGACGTTGATCTCGCTAAGGTTGCGGCTTTAACCCCTGGTTTTGTGGGTGCGGACCTGGCTAACCTTGTCAATGAAGCAGCCTTGCTTTCAGCCCGTCGAGATGAAAATAGCGTTGGCATGGCTGAGTTTCAAGATGCCATCGACCGGATCATTGGAGGGTTGGAAAAGAAAAACCGGATGATGAATGAGAAGGAAAAACATATCGTAGCATATCACGAAAGCGGCCACGCTTTGGTAGCCATGAACGTGCCCACCGCCGATCCAGTGAATAAGGTCTCCATAATTCCCAGGGGCATTGCCGCCCTTGGTTACACCCAACAACTCCCCACTGAGGATCGTTACCTCATGACCCGGGAGGAACTCCTGGATCGGCTCTGTGTCCTGTTGGGTGGCCGGGTCGCGGAAGAAATCATCTTCAAAGATATCTCCACCGGTGCCCAGAACGACCTCCAGCGGGCCACCGACATTGCTAGAAGTATGGTCACTGAGTATGGTATGAGCGAAAAATTGGGCCTTGTTACCTATACAAGAGAGAAACGTCCCCTTTTTCTCAATACCGGCATTGCGCCTGCCAAAGAATACAGCGAAAAGACTGCTCAAGAAATCGACGCCGAGGTTTCCCGACTGATGGAAGAGTGCCACCAACGCGTCAGAACAATACTCAATGAAAAGAGAGAGCATCTGGAGATCATGTCCCAAACACTCCTTGAAAAAGAGACCATCCTTGGAGATGAGCTGCGGGAACTATTAGGGTAGAACGCAGACTCAGCCTCGGTCTCAGGCTAAGGGCTGCCATTCCTGGAGTAGCCTAACTAACAAGTGCACTCCCATACCTGTAGCTCCCTTGGGAACCAAAGGTTTCCCTTTCTCCTCCCAGGCGCAGCCGGCTATATCCAGATGAGCCCACGGCACTCCCTCTGGAACGAACTGCTTCAAAAAAATCGCTGCTTTAATCGCTCCAGCTTTGCGGCCATCTACGTTTTTCAAATCGGCAACGTCACTTTTCATGAGCTTAAAGTAACTATCCCACAAAGGTAGGGGCCACACCTTTTCACCACTCTCTTCCCCCGCGGCCTGTAGCCTGGCCAATAATTCATCGTCGGTACCCATGAGTCCGGCAACATCGTCGCCCAGTGCCACAATACATGCCCCGGTGAGAGTGGCGAGATCAACTATGGCCTGAGGCTCATAACGTCCGGCATAAGTGAGGGCATCAGCCAGAATCATACGCCCCTCGGCATCCGTATTTATTACCTCGATATTCAGTCCGCTCAATGAGTGGATCACATCTCCTGGTTTATAGGCTTTGCCGCTGGGGAGGTTTTCAGTGAAAGGAATAAGGCCAATCACCCTCAGCGGCAATCTTAGAGCAGCAACCACTTGAATGGCGCCGATGACCGCGGCAGCTCCTGCCATATCGTGTTTCATCCTGTCCATGTCTTTTGACGGCTTTATGGAGATGCCGCCGCTATCAAAAGTGATCCCCTTGCCAACCAGGACCACCGGTGGCTCGTCATCTTTTGATGGCTGATAATTCAGCGCCACCATAAGGCCTGGTTCATCACTGCCTTGCGCCACAGCTAAAAACGCACCCATCCCTAGTTTTTCAGCCTCTTCCTTTTCGATAAGATGGAAGTTCACCCCAGCCTGTTCCGCCACCTCTCCCACTCTCTCCGCTAAAATAGTGGGGGTAGCCAGATTTGGGGGCAAGGTGACTAGATCCCGAGCCAGATAAATTCCGCTGGCCATGGCCTTGGCCCGCTCTACTGGAGCAGCCAGTTTTTTTGAATCCTTCTGTGAAAGAATAATAAGCGAGTCAAAGTCCTTGATGTTGTCAAGATCTCTGGTTCTCAGTTCAGTGAATTGATATAGACCCAGCATCCCACCCAATACGCATGCTTCAGCCGTATCCTCAAGATCAAGAGGAAATTCGCTATCGAAAGGAATGGGCAGGACTGCCCGGGGCTGACGCCGGTCCCTCAGAGTTCTCAGAGATTGGGCCGCTGCTTCCCGGAGAGCGTGAATGCTGAACTCTTCCCGTCTACCCAAACCCATGAGAAGAATCCGTTTTGTCGCCAGAGAGCCCTGGCTATAGAGGAGAAGGTGCTCTAAGTGTTCTCCGCGAAAATCACCAGCCTCTAGCAATTGACCAATGATGGAGCCGGCAGCATCGTTCACTGCGGCCGTAGTCTCAAGCAACCTGTCATCCTGCTCAAAGTGAAATAGGACGAGCGCCTCCGCTTCCACAGCGGTGAAATCGCCCTTCTGCAATGTTATTTCCATCAGCAACTCCTTTGTCCGTTTTCAGCTATCAGCGGTCAGCGATCCGCATTTCGAAACACTGTATGTTTTTACTGTGCGAGCGGCTTGAATTTATGATGTGAAATCCATCACTGTTGCCTAGGGTCTATTATCCCATATCTCACATCTTACATCCATCGACTATCTTTGCTTCGAAACCGGGGACCCGCCCAAAGGGTGGGCCTCCAAAGGAGAATTTTGATATTTAGATTTAGGATTCTAGATCTTTTTATCTGGGATCTCTGGGGTCATTGGGGTCATTGGGGTCATTGGGAGTTGGACTCCTTCCCTTTGCTGGAAAGATTTCTAGAAGGAATGGATCCAGCATGTAATCGGGATCCAGCTTCCGTAATTCCTTCACCGCATTCCACGATTCACCGACCTCATCCGACTTGGCCGCAGCCAATGCCAAACAATGCCAACTATCCGGATCATTTGGCTCTAAGGTGGTGGCTCGACGACACGAGACGATGGCCTCGTGGTAATGCTCCTGCTTGAAGTGAGCCAAACCAAGCCCACGGTGGTTTTCACCGGAGTCAGGCTCAATGTCCACTGCTCGGAGAAAGGCTTGCTCTGCGCGGAGGTATTCCTCTAACTGCATATACGACATGCCTAGATTGTAAAAGAGATCTCCTTTCTCCATACCGAGATCCACCGCCCGGAGGTATTCAGCAATCTCGTCGGGGTGGAGTCCCAGCTGACCGTAGGCGTAGCCCAGATGATAATGAGCCAGCCCATTTTCAGGTTCCTGGCTTATCACCTGCAAATGCTGTTCAATAGCTTCTTCGAAACGGCCTTGTCTGAGTGGCAGGTCAGCGTACTCTGGGCATATCCAGCGATCATCAGTACGGCCTTTCTTCAGCTTGTGGAGGCTCTGACAGCCCGAAGACAATAATAGGGAGGAAAACATAAGCAAAAGTGCCAGCACTAAGAAAACAGTGCCTCTACGTTTACCGAGGTTCATTTTCTGCCCCCTTGTATTGATTGCAGATTTCAGATTGGCAGAAGTCTAATCTATAGAATCTGTAATCTGTAAAATACTGCAAAGTTAATGCCCAGATGTTATCCATTGACAGAGATTGGTTTGCCCGTTTAGTATCACTTTTTGTGCTCGCCAATGCAAGAAACTATAAATTGAGGGATTCTTTTAAAATTGATAACTCCTGAGGTACTTACTTGAGGGTATACCAGTGAAAGACTTCTTCTATCCAGAGATCGTTGCAGTTGTCGGTGTTTCTGCCTCTCCTACGAACCTGGCCCGCGCCATTGTCTACCATCTTGTCGAATTCCAGTATACCGGCAGGATTTATCTAGTGGGTCACAAGGGTGGTTCTTTCATGGGTCACAAGATCTACCCCACCATTCTCGATATACCCGACCGGGTGGATCTTGCCGCAATCCTCACCCCGGCAACAACCTTACCTGAAATCATTGACTCCTGCGGCCAGAAGGGCATCAAGCGGGTTGTGATCGAATCTGCCGGCTTCAGTGAATTGGGGGATGAACGCAGAAACCTGGAAGAGCAGGTGGTTGCAGCAGCCCATAAGTATGGTATCCGTTTCATTGGCCCCAACTGTATCGGTGTAATCAATAAAGAAAACGGTCTGGCAATTCCTTTTATGCCGTTTCGCGATACTTTCAACCTGGGCTCCTTTTCCATTATCTCCCAGAGTGGTGGAGTGGGCGGGGCCTTGCTTAACACCCTCACAGCTGAACATCTTGGATTTAACAAGTTCGCCTCCGTTGGCAACAAATTGGACACTGATGAAAACGACCTTCTGGAGTACTTTCTGGAAGACAAAGGTACGGAGACGATATTTCTTTATTTGGAAGGTATTGCCGACGGCCGTCGTCTGATGGAAATAGCCTCTCGCTCCAAGAAACCAATTCTGGTGCACAAGTCAAACACCAGCCGGGCAAGCACTCGAATCGCCCGCTCTCACACCGGTTCTCTCTCGGCCTCAGAAGAGGTGGTCAATGCCGCATATCGACAATGCGGCATCCAGCGGGTCACTGACATGGGCTCCACCATTCTAGCCCTCAAGGCCCACAGCCTGCCTCCTATGCGCGGCAATCGACTGGCGGTTGTTTCCCGCTCAGGTGGCCACGCTGTTGTTGCCGCCGACGCTGCGACCAAATATGACTTCGTCCTCCAGCCTTTTCCCGAGGATTTTCTCCGGATGGTGGAAAAGCGGCTGCGCGCCGGGGTGATTCGACTCGATAACCCTATGGACCTTGGTGACCTTTTTGATTTTGAACTGTTTCAGCAGATCGTCAGCGACACCCTAACCCGTGCCGACATTGATGGGATGTTGGTTGTGGTCAACTACAACGGAGTATTTTTCCCGGATGACAGCCGAAGGCTCGTGAAAACCATCAAGGAGGCCTGTCTAGAACTTCAGAAGCCCGTGGCTCTCTGCGTGGTAACCAGTGACGAGGAGTGGCGGTTGAACCGGCGTAATCACCCGGGCTTTCCCATGTTCACAGACCCAGAAGAGGCGGCACATGGGCTGGCCATTTCCAGGGACTTTGCTACCCGTCGACTCTCCACTTTTGCCGAGGCCGAAACCTTCGCGGTTGACAAACAAGAACCAATCGCTATTCTGACCGCGGCCAAAGCCCGCCAGGCCCGACAACTTACCACGGATGAGGCTTTTCAGATTCTTTCTTGCTACTCCATTCCCATAGCCCCCTGGGCCAAAGTGAGTGGTGCTCAAGAGGCTTCGGTTAAAGCGGCAGCATTGGGCTTTCCTGTGGCCATGAAAGTAATGGGTGAACAATTTGTCCACAAATCCGACGTGGGCGGAGTACTTCTTGATCTCAAGTCCGAGGCTGAAGTGGGGGAGGCATACGAACGGTTGGCAACCCTGATTGAGAAAACTGATCCTGGAGTAAAAGAAAGGTCTGTTTTGGCGCAAAGGATGATCGCGGAGGGACACGAAGTCTTAGTGGGCGGCAAGCAGGATTCCACCTTCGGCCCGATAGTTCTTGCAGGACTTGGTGGCGTGTACGTGGAGGTCTTCGGAGATGTGGCACTCCGCGTGGCACCTGTGAGTGAAGTGGAGGCTCGAAAAATGTTTGCTGAAATTCGCGGTGGCAAGCTACTAGAGGGTGTAAGAGGACAGCCGCCAGCCGACCTCGAAACGCTCGTAGAAATTAGCCAACGCATCTCTCAACTCATGTGCGATCTGCCTCAGATTCAGGAGTTGGATCTTAATCCCATCAAAATCTTACCACAAGGCCAGGGATGTTTGGTAGTGGATTGTAGGATGATCCTTGCGTAGGTACCAGGTGTCAGGTGTCAGTAAAAAGAAAAATTAAGGATAAAACCTGAAACCTGAACACTGAAACCTCCTACTCGACTTTGCGAAGTATCAGATCATCGCCTTGTCTGAGGATCTGAAAAACATCACCTTCTTGGAAGCCGAGTTTCTCCAAGAGAAGTGAGCGGGTCAAGGTGATGCTGCCACTTTGGCCAATACTTCTTCTATAACCCATATCAACAACTTTGGCCGCTGACCTGTTCTTTGCCTTTGACATCTCGAACTGTGGAATTTCACCAAGCTGTCGGAGGCCTCGCACATATAGGTCCTGTACCTGGCTTTTCATCTCGATCCCGAAGATTCGTTGGACTTCTTCCAATGACTTCCCTTTCTGTACCTCCAGTGCCACCGTCTTGGGGTCCACAGGAGTGCTGCTACCAGCGGCCATAAATATCTCCTCCGCAAATAAAGACGCCTTGGCAGTAATGCTGAAAAATAGGTTCAGCCCGGATATTTCATGAAAATACTCTAGCGAGCGCATTCCCCGTAGCTTGTTGGAGCGGAGCGGAAATCCCGTCGCCGGTGCTGCGGGGTTAGCGAGCGAACTACAATAAAATGGAACAACTTCCTTACATTTCGAAGATTCCCTGTCCCGCTTTAGTCCCGCTAAAGCGGGACAGGGAGCTTCAATTGCTGTCGCGAGACTACGAAGATGGGCGTGCCACCGGGCAACCGCAGGGTATTGGTCCCGAGGCGTCCCTGAACGTTACGTCGCAGGGGCCAACACCCGAGGACGTCAGGAAGGACGGCCATATCCGTGGTCGCAGCAGGTGATTCATGAAATATCAGGGCTAGAGCTAGTGTTGAGGTAGGTGTGTCGCCCGCTCTCATTTACTATACCTATTGTACCGGTATTTGAGGTGATGTCAATGCTGGAAAATACTGAGTCTTTCTTGTTACCGCAAAATTTGCTATGGTTGCGCAGTAATATCAAATCCATGTGCTATCGTGATCAATTTCCCTCTGTCTTGATAGTGTCACCAACAGCCCCTACGGGGAGAATAAGGATATGATCTCTTCACTCGGCAGTGTAAACTCACGGCAATATCTAGGGCTGCTGCTGGCTGTCTCATTCTGTTTCATCCCAGCGTGCGCTAATTTGCCATCGAACAAAACTGACGATGTCAAGAAGTTGCAGCAGACCCTGGCAAAACGTGAAGCCTCCCTAGAAACACTTGAAGACAACATGGCGAAACTTCAGTTGCGATTGCTGGAGCGGGATGCGCAAATCAAGCAACTCGAGGAGCGCTTGAACTCACAGCAGGAAATGCTGGACGAGGCCATTCAGGAAGTGGTCAGGGCTAAAGCCAAGCTTCGCAGTTTAGAAAGCAAGGCAGAGGCTGCCTCAGAAATGGCGGAGGCTGAAATTGCCGTAAAGGCCTTGAAGGCTCAGTTGGCGGGTCAGACGCGAAATTCAGAACTTATCAAGGCTCAAGAGCTATTGAAGATGAGTGCTCAGGAGTTCAAAAAAGAGAACTACGGGGGCGCCGTTTACCTCACCAGTCAGGCCAAGGGTCACATCAGGGCCGGCCAGATACGACATGCGGGCCGAGAAAAGGCAGCACCCATTAAGCGTTTACCACCCATAAAGGGGGAGGTATTTTTTGCCCTGCCGCTGCCGCTTCAGGTGGTGAGAACCAGTAACCTCAGGAAACAACCCGATCTCGAGAGCAATGTCATCACCACCTTGGAGAAAGGAACTCCGCTCATTGGCTATTCATATAAGGGCCAGTGGGTGCGGGTGACCAGCGAGGATGGTACCAATGGCTGGGTCTTCCAGACTCTGGTAGGTGGTCGTTAAAGAGTTAAATCAACGGCCACGAGTCGCAACTTTACCTTTTGACTTCGACTTTTGCTTTTTTTTCTTCGGAGTTTTACCAGCGAGAACCACCCGGTTGCGTCCACTCTCCTTGGCTTTGTAGAGAGCGCTATCAGCATGTCTAATGATGGACTGAGGGTCGTCACCATCCTTGGGATACGAGGCAACGCCCACACTTACCGTAATCTGTATTGTTTCACCATCACCAGCAAAATTTCCCCTGACCACCTTTTTGCGAATCCGCTCCGCGGCCTTCATTCCATCTTCAGGACCAATCTCCGGCAATACTAGTATGAATTCCTCTCCACCATAGCGCGCAACATAATCACAGCTGCGGACAGATTCCTCTAAAACTGTAGCCAGCCTGCTGAGTACTTCGTCACCCGCCAGATGACCATAGGTGTCGTTGTATTCCTTGAAATCATCGATATCGATGACCAGCACAGCAAAATCGTGTTTGTGCCGCTTGGAGCGGGCCACCTCTTTGTCCAGAGTCTCCATCAAGTGTTTGCGATTATACAGTCCAGTCAGACTATCGGTTATGGAGAGCTCGTGGAGTTCCTTGTTTTTCTTGCGGAGAGTCTTGTTGATGGCAGCCCGTTCTTCTCGGCCCTGACGCAACCGTGCTACCATGTCGTTGAAGACCTCAGTAAGGTACCCCACCTCACTGCGACTGAGAACGGGAAGATCCACTTCCAGATCGCCCGCGGCCACCTTAGAAGCACCCTCGGTGAGACGGTTTAGGGGACGCACAAGAGTGAGGCCGAGGAGATAGGCTCCAAGGCCAATGAAGAGCAGCAGGCCCACTACCAGTACTAAGGTTACATTCCGAAGCCGGACGATCTGGGCATACGCTTTTGCTCTTTCCTTTTCAGCCACAACCCCCCAATCCAGCTCTGACATTCTCTTGAGGGCGCCTACCACCGGCTCGCCATGGTGGCCGTAATATCTCTGAGGATCTCCTTCTCCAAAAAAAAGTTTTCGCGTTGTACTTCCCACCAGTTTTGTTTCCAGGAACTTTGCCGAAATCGGCCGGGAACTGACGAGCAAAGTCCCTTCCTCTGTGATCAAATAGAGCTCTCCTATCTCGCCTTGGGCGTAGTTTTTCAAGGTCTTGCTGATGGTTCGAAAGTTGATCTTGGCGGTAAGAACGCCCAATAAACGCTCGTTGGCGGTCCGGATGGGCTGCGTAATCACCACAACGCCCGCTTGCAAAGTCTCATCCCAATAGGGTTTTCCTATAGTATGCTTGTTTGCTTGCGCTCGCGGCAGCCATTTATCCGGCAATTTGACGCTGGTGGCCTGCTTTGAACTGGTGGCTACTATCTTCCCTTTTAGATCCAGAAGCATGAGTTCTTGGTAGTCGACGATTTTTTCCCGCACAGACCTCAGGTAGTCCTTTAAGCGGCGGCGGGCCACAACGTTTTCTATGTGCGCACCGCCCTGGCCCACAATCTTGTCAAGATTCTCTAAGACAACGTATGAGCTGGAAAAAACGCGTACATCGTATAGTCGACCTTTGAGCCACAGATCAAGCTCTCGGGAAGCTTGAGCGGTAACAACTCTCAATTCCTGCTTGATCTTTTCGTTCAAAAATTTTCTGTTCTGGACATAGGAAAGCCAGCCCATGCTCACCGAGGGGATAATGGTGGCGAGAAGGGCGAACACAATGATTTTTGTCTTAATGCTATTCAGGCGAGAAACCTGGAGGAATTGTTTTTTATCCTGTTTCTCGGCAGCCAAAAGATATCCCCCTCTCAAGGGTATTCCCAGTTTCAGTCCAACGGCAATCTAGCCCGGATATTTCATGAATTGCTGTCGCGAGACCACAAAGATGGATGTGCCACCGGGCAACCGCAGGGGCTTGAATCCGAGGCGTACTTGAACAGTACGTCGCAGGGTTCGAGGCCCGAGGACGCCCGGAAGGACGGCCATATCCGT
>CBFDBW010000039.1:0-12217 GCA_965603145.1 uncultured Syntrophobacterales bacterium | reverse complement strand
GGCGGGACTATCACGCGAGCGCAGCGATTTTTACCGGTTTGGGTATGCAACGTTAGGGTGAAGTCTCGATGGAGCCATGAGTAAGGAAAAGTCCATCAAAGCCAAAGTCCTTGTCGTTGATGACGAGCAGGGCGCGCGAGATGCTCTTCAAGTCATCCTTGAGGATGACTACGAAGTGACCACTGCAGCAAGTGGCCAGGAGGCAATTGCCTATTGCCAGGGTTCTCATTACGATCTTGTCTTTCTGGATGTTGCCATGCCTGAGATTGATGGCATAGAGACTCTAAAGAGGCTTCGCACTTTGGACGAACCCATGGACGTGGTTATGATTTCAGCTTCCGATAAAGCTGAACAAGCTGTGCAATCCATCAAACTCGGTGCCTATGACTACATAACCAAGCCTTTTGAGCCTGACGACATTCTCTCAGCTGTGGCTCGGGTTCTGGAAAAGCAGACCCTGCAAAGAGAAGTGCGTTATCTTCGCTCGGAAATAGCACACAGGTACGGAGAGCTTGAGATTGTAAGCAAGGATCCAAGAATGTTGGATATCTTGCAACTTGTAAACAAGGTGGCAAATACAAGCAGTTCCGTGCTGATTACCGGTGAGAGTGGTACCGGCAAAGAACTTATCGCCAGATCTCTGCACCAACACGGCAACCGCAGCAAGGCTCCATTGGTGGCCATCAACTGTGCAGCTATTCCCAGCGAACTCATGGAGAGCGAACTTTTCGGCCACGAAAAAGGCTCTTTCACAGGGGCCCACACCCGTAGCATCGGTAAGTTCGAGCACGCCAACGGGGGCACCATTTTTCTAGACGAGATTTCAGGCCTTCGTTCCGAGCTGCAAGCAAAACTCCTGCGGGTACTCCAGGACAAGGAGATTGTACGATTGGGCAGCAACCGGACCATTAAAGTGGACGTCCGAATCGTGGCCGCTTCCAATACCAATCTCGAGGAACTCATCGAAGCGGGAAGTTTTCGGAGAGATCTTTATTTTCGCCTCAATGTAATTCCTGTAAAACTCCCACCTCTACGCGAGCGACACGGGGATGTAAGGTTGTTGGCCCAACATTTTCTCACTAGATTTAATGTACAGTTGAAACGTGACATCAAGGGGTTTACGGATAAAGGTTTAGACACCTTGGAGCGCTATCCCTGGCCTGGAAATATCCGCGAGTTGGAGAACTTGATTGAAAGGCTGGTCGTACTTGGCTCAGACACTGAACCGATCTCCTTTGCAGACCTTCCGCTGGAAATTCTCCTCGATTCCAGCTTGACCCCAGAGACTTCCCCCCTGGGCGATGGATTGCTTCAGGCGCGGGACAATTTTGAAAAACAGTATATCCTGAAAGCCTTGAAGAAAGCAGAGTGGAATCAGAGCAAAGCCGCCCGCATTCTGAACATTCATCGCAATACCCTCATCCAGAAGATGAAATCCCTGGCGATTAAAGAAACACCCCCAACCAGTCCCCCAAAGTAATTCTCTACTTAGGCACGAAGCCCTACAGGACACCAGGCCTTACTGTCACGAGGGCTACGCCCGTCATTAGTTGTCATTTGCCTTCGGCGTCACTAGGCCTTACGGCCGTCATTGAGTCATTATGTCTTAACAATAAATGACCATGAATGACAGCGGAGCGTAATGACGGCCACGTACCGTGGCCAAATGACTATGAGTACCAGCGAAGCCAAGCCGGGTCCCGCATAATTGCCATGCGCTCTGCGCTTAACGCTCTGCGTCTTACTTCCGTTGCACATTCGTTTGGGCAGTGCACATAATCATGTGCGGAAGAGATGAGTGTTTGATATCTCGGCACTATTTATGGAGTAGAGGTTGGTATTTTGCAGAGGCGACTATCTTGGAAACTGTGCAAGCCTACCTGGCAGGTAGGGATTCAACGTCTTTTTATTAGACAATAATTAACTAATTATATTAGCTAGTTGGCGACAAATTTTCTCATATTTCTTCGCATTGCCCACTCTGGTACCGACCTTGCTCTAACTCCCTCCATTCCATTCGAGAAGGGCGCACAAACTTTAAAACATATGAGAGGAGGGAGGAGTTATGAAAAAGGCAAAGAGGATTTTGGTTCAACTTCTCGTAACAGGTAGCATTATTGCTATGTATGCACTACCGGCGCTGGCATCTGGGGGCGGGGGGACCTAAAGTACCAACATGTGGTTGGTTGGTGTGTAAAGCATAGTCCTTGGGGCTGTGCTTTTTTTTTGCAAACTTTCAGAAAGCTGGTATAGTAATCGTTTGGTGGAGCTAAGATAGAGCCTGATTTGGCAGTGACACGTCAGAATCGGATCAAAGCTCATGAAAAGACTACTATTGCCGCTAGCCCTCGTACTGAGCCTGGTTATCAGTTGTCAGCAGGAACCTGCCGGAGAGCGTAAGAAGGTTGCACTAGAGCCCAGGACGGGAGGGATCTACCGCGCGGCTCTTCCCTGGAGTCCGAGAACTCTGGATCCGGCCTTTTCTACCGATACCTACTCTGCGATCCTTATACAACAGATTTTCGACGGGCTGGTCCAGTTCGACCAGAACCTCAATGTGGTGCCGGCCCTGGCCACCAGTTGGAAGGTTTCCTCTGATGGCCTACTCTATACCTTTACCCTCAGGTCGAATGCGAACTTCCACAATGGCCGGCAAGTTACTGCCGAGGACTTTGTCTATTCATTCACCCGCATCCTGGATCCCAAACAAGAGTCCAGCGCTCTTAGCTTTTTTGAAAGAGTCAAAGGGGCTGCTGCCTACCGCAATGGAGAGACTAATGAAATTGTAGGCCTTAGGGCATTAGCCCCCCATACCTTAGAGATCACAATTAACGAACCCTTTGCACCGTTTCTCTCGGTTTTGGCGATGATCGGTTCCAAGGTGGTTCCCAGAGAAGAGGTGGAACGGTGGGAAAAGAACTTCGGTCATCACCCAGTGGGCACAGGCCCCTTTCGCGTGGAATCCTGGGAAGGCAACCAGATCGTGCTCGGCGGGAATCACAACTACTACGAAGGCCGTCCCAATTTAGATCGAGTCGTATATACTATATATGCGGGGGGCCAGTACGATAAAATATACGAAGATTTTCTTTCGGGACGACTGGAGGAGTCTGCTGTATTTGGGGCTAATCGAGAGAAATTGGCCTCCACCACATTGTATCAATTTTACAGGAAGCCCAGCCTGAGTCTGCAGTTTTACGGAATGAACTGCCTCAGCCCCGGTCTTAAAGCAAGAAAGGTGCGACAGGCTCTGAATTATGCCATTGATAAGGAAAGAATAGTTCGAGAAGTATATAAAGATCAGTTCCTTTCTGCGACAACCATTCTGCCGCCCGGCATGCCTTCCTATATTCCCGAAAACGCCGCGTATGATTACGACCCGGACAAAGCCAAGAGTTTGCTCAACAAAGCTGGTTATGGTCCTTCAGGGAAGAAGCTATCTCTGACTGTTCTTTCGGCTTCCAAATCAAGTGCAGCCCAGAAAGAGCTGGCACTCATAGCTAAAGATCTGGCCGCTGTGGGGGTTAAACTTCAAATTCAATATGAAACCGACTGGCCCACTTTCGAGGCAGCCCTCAGCGAAGATAGTCTCCAGATGTATCGTTACGCCTGGATTGCCGATATCCCCGATCCTGACAATTTTCTCAATATCCTCTTCGGCTCAAAGTCAGGCTATAACTTCATGCAATACAACAATCCACAGGTGGACAGCCTGTTGTCACAGGCTCTGACAGAAACAGAGGTCCTCAGAAGGGTGGAGCTCTACCGTGAGGCAGAAAGGATCATTTTGGCGGATGCTCCCATTATTCCATGGATATATTTAACTTTCGAATCCGTGTTTCAACCTTACGTTAAAGGGCTGGAAATCAGTGCCCTAGGACGGCCGTATATTCCCCTCAAGAAAATCTGGCTTGATGAGCACTAGTCGTTCCATTTCTACCCTTGATAGGTCATGCCAGTTCTCAGAAGGCTAATGATTATCAAAGGACAGCGCTGAATGTCCTGGTTCCCCCGCAAAATAAGCCTCAAAACCCGGTTCATGGTTGCCACCGGCGTGGTTGTCTTTGCGCTGATGGTAATTATCATTGTTCTGGTTGGAAACCGTTCCAGCCGGAGCATTAAACAGGAGGTAGAGGTGCGCGGCTTTGCTGTCGCCCACAGTATTGCTGCTGTTTCCACTCATGCGCTCGTTACCTACAATTACATCATTTTGGAACAGAATGCCGAGCAGGCCAGCCAGGGTGCTGACATTGTATATGTCATCATACTTGATAAGGAAAAAAAGGTGGCAACGTTTAGCGGCCACAGTGGCTGGCAAGGAAAATACTTGGATGATGCTGTGAACCGAAAAGCGCTGGCTGCCAACACTGCGGTTATCCAGTCTGTTTTGTGGGAAGAAACTGGTGAGCGTGTTATGGACATCGCTGTGCCGGTTTTCATCCCCGGTTCCGAGATGAAGTGGGGCACTGTGCGAGTGGGACTTTCACTTGAACGAATGTATTGGCAAATTCGTCGGACCCAGCTGGTCCTGGTGGGAATCGGCACGATGGCCCTTATTTTTGGACTGGTTGGGGCCCAGGTCATGGCCAGCCGCATCACCAAGCCTTTGGGGCAAGTGGTTGAAGCAACCATCGCCGCCGCTGGAGGCGATCTGGGTCAGCAACTAGATATTCACACGCGGGACGAAGTGGAGGATCTGGCAAACAGCTTCAATACCATGATCAACGAGATTTTGGCACAGCGCGGGCAACTGGAGCAGCGGCTGGATGAGATCCTAGAGCTGAAAAGCTACAACGATATGATCTTGGCCTCCATGACCAATGGCCTGATAACCCTGGATCTGGGGGAACGGATTCTTAGTGTCAATGGAACAGCTGAGTCCATACTGGGGCTGGAGGGTAGGCACTGGCAGGGTACAAGCTTCCGCAATCTATGGCCCGAGGACAATCCATTTGTCCGAAGGCTGGAAAAATGCCTGCATACACAGACTCCTTGCCGCAACCAGGAGATATCATTGGACACGGGAGAGGGAGAGCAACGCACTCTCATGATAAATACCTCATTTCTAGAGGATGGACGCGAAGAAAAGATGGGGGTCCTGGTGGTCATCAACGACATTACCGAACTAAAGGTCTTGGAGGCTCGCATGCGGCAAAGTGATAGACTGGCCGCCTTGGGAACACTTTCAGCCGGACTCGCCCACGAAATCCGCAATCCGCTCTCTGCCATTAAAACCTTTGTCCAACTCTTGCCTAGAAAGCTCTCCAACCCGGCTTTTTTTGATAAATTTCAGATTACCGTTCCCCGTGAGCTCAACCGGATAAATGATCTGATAGAAAACCTACTGGAATTGGCACGGCCACCCAAGCTGAAATTCAAAATGACCACTCTGGGGGATTGCCTTACACAGGTGGCGGACCTTTATCGCGATAAACTCGAGGAGGCCGGCATCACCTTCGAGATACACGAGGAAGGGGTTCTACCGGAAATTTGGGCCGATCAGGAACATTTGGTGCGAGCTTTTTCAAATCTTATCATGAACGCCCAGCAGGCAATGGTTGACGGAGGTACACTCATTATCGAGGCGGGAGCGCTTCAAGGTGGGATGATGCTTAAGTTCAAAGACACCGGAGTGGGTATGGACCAAACCACGAAAGACAACATATTCGATCCTTTCTTTACCACCAAAGACAGCGGTACCGGTCTTGGTCTGGCTATGACACACAAGATCATCAAGGAGCACGGCGGCGATATCCAGGTTGAAAGTTCGGTTGGACAGGGGACTACCTTTACCCTGACGTTACCTGGTGTACAAGGTTGAGCTCTGCCCATATTTGTGGAGCCGTTGTACATGATCATAGGCATGTCCACCCAAATCCGAACTGTGCTTTTCACTGGGTGATAACGTAACTCCCCTTATTTACTGCCTGGTTGTCCACCATCAAGCAAAACCATTCAACTCTGGCACCATATTTGCTCTAAGATTGCACTGCTAGCCCGAAAGAACGGTTATATCCGCGGTCCGCCTTAGGCGGATTCGTGAAATATCCGGGCTGGGAGAGGAGGCTTGATTATGGCTTGGCTGGATAGAGAGATAGTGGTGGTGGACGATGATCAGGGGATTCTAGAGTCGTTTGATGCCATGCTCGGAGACGATTACCCCCTGGTGACCCTGGACAATGGATTTGAGGCTATTGAGTACGTAAAATCTCACAAGCCCAAACTTATCTTCCTGGACATCAAGATGCCGGGCATGAATGGTATAGAGGTGCTCAAGAGACTGCGGCAAGACAAGGTCGATGCGGCAGTAGTAATCGTCACTGCCACGACAAAAGCGCACTATGAGGAAGAGGCAGAAGAGTTGGGCATAACCGGTTACCTGCGCAAACCGTTCGAAGTTGATGATGTGGAAGATATCACAAGACGGGTCCTGCATTGACGATTGCGGATTGCGGATTTGGGATTTTATATCCTAGATTTCGCATTGAAGTTTCAAGTTTTTTCAATCCGCAATCTAATCTTTCCTTCCCAAACACTCATCCAAAAAGTCCCGCCACTGTTGGAAGTATTCAAAGCCGCCCACCACATAGGTATCATTGTGCCCTGATCCTATGACGAGGTGAAACCGTTTGGGGGACCGAGCGGCCTGATAGAGCCGCTGCGCCATCTCAACCGGTATGGCTTCGTCGTATTGGCCATGGATAAAAAGAAGTGGTGCTCGGACAAGGTGGATTTTTCCCAGGTTATCGTAGGCGCTCTGGAGAAGTTCCCTAGGAATAGCTCCAGAGAA
Organism: uncultured Syntrophobacterales bacterium; assembly: GCA_965603145.1. Classification (GTDB taxonomy): domain Bacteria; phylum Desulfobacterota; class Syntrophobacteria; order BM002; family BM002; genus BM002. The sequence continues at coordinate 5,427 of CBFDBW010000039.1, read as the reverse complement.
ATAGCGCTCGAGCATATCGTGGGAAGAGGTAAAGGCAGCCTCCAACACCGCTCCCAGGCAGGGCTCCCTGCTGGCCAGATCCACGGTCAGAGCCGTGCCGAGTGAACGGCCGAAGAGCAGAATGTCACTTCGATTAATGCTCCGCTCCTCAAGCAGATAATTCCAGGCACCCCGGGCGTCCAGATAGGTGCCGGCCTTAGAAATCTGGCCTTCGCTGAGGCCGAACTCCCGGTAATCAAAAATAAAGATGGAGATATCCAGATACCGATGGAGGAGGGCAAGATTTTCCAAGCGATGACTTATGTTGCCGGCGTTACCGTGAAACCAGAGAAGGGTGGTGTTTAGCTTGGGATCAGAGGACGGCACAAACCAACCGTGCAAACGGGTGGAGTCGGCAGCCGGGAAAAAGACATTCTCGTAGTTTAGCTGATAGTCTTCCGGCGTCCCTTCAATTTCCCGCATGGGGAAAAAAATGAGACCTTTTTCAGAGAGCATCGGTCATTACCATTAGCAGTAGTCAGTAGTCAGAAAGGCATACGGCTCAAGGCTCAGGGCGCAAGGAAAAAAATGTCTTCTCCTGCCTTGTGCCTTGCGCCTTGTACCCTGCGCTTCTCATCAATCCGCAATCTAAGCCTCTGGCGACAGCAACTTTTTGGCGTTTTCGTGCAACTCCCTGAGTGATTCGCCACTCAGCCAATGGGCTCGAGCTGTCTCGTTTGCTTTGGAGAACCGGAGCACTCCGCGTACAGTCTTTTCAGACGGAACTTCTGCCAGGGAAAAAGTACCAAGCTTCTCATCATTTTCAGAGTAGAGAATCAGGTCTAGCTCTTTGTTTTCGGCAGAAGATTGCTCCCGGGGGAAGTCACCAGGAAGGTACTCTAGTTCCTGCAGGTTCCAGAGCAGGGAGTTGACCCGCCAGTTTTCTGGATCTTTTCGCTGTCCATCGCCAAGCCAATTCCATGTATCCTCATTTCTCTCCAGCCTGGCAGCCTCGCCAGCCAAGACCAGTGTCAGAGCCTGGACCTGATCCAGGTCGAATACCAATAAGGTGCGGTCTTCCAGATCGCTTAGAGTCCGGGGCAGCTCTTCCAATACTTTCTCTTCCACCATGGCCGCCCCGGGAAGTTCCCCGCCTTTGGCGTAAGTGCCTTCGTCCTTCTTCGTATTCCCGAGCAGCAAGGTCTCGGTTTTTTCTTTGGCAGTGATCTGGATTCGAATCTTGGCAGGGTCCAATCCCAGTCGAGCAAGATTTCTTTCCTCGTTGTCCAGAAATCGTTTGGCACGTAACCGGAAAAGCAAACTGAGAAACCGTTCCACTTTGGAAGTCTTGATCTTGATCCCAACCGCTGCAGGTGCCCGCCACAGTTTGTTTCCATCTCGGGTCAGAATGAGCTCGTTGTTGCCGCGACCAAGTTCTATCCGCTCGACCTCATCACTGTTCACAGTGAAAAATGCCTTGCTGCGCAAATCAGAGAGACTCTTGTCCAATGATTGTTGTTGCGCCCCGGCGATCAAAACCACGCGGTTTTCCTGGTCGCTGCTGGCGTAGTACTGATTTCCCACCACTGCTTTGGCCCCAATGCGCAGTCGATGGCGGGAACCGTCCGCCAGAAAAGAGAGGTGCAGCATTGGTTGGTCGAGACCATAAGGCTGAAGATCTTGAGCCGCAGCCTCAACCTCGCGCTCCATCTTCAGGGACTCCAGGGCGGTCAATAGACTTGCCACGGCTAACTCATCGCCCCTAGTATTTATGGGTTCAGAGATTTGCCAATGGCCATCTTTTGTCAGGTAGATGGGTTTGCCCTCACCTTTGTCCAGTTGCAGGGCAGTGATTTGGGCTGTGTCCACCTGGAAAAGATGACGGGCTGCCTCTTGCTGCTCGGTACGGGCCCTGCGGCCAACTACCTCGAAGTAGTAAAAATATCCGGCAAGTACCAAGAAAACGGTAAGATAGATGAGAGCGGTTCTTGTTCTCATCGATGTTTTCTCCGCAACTGAAATACTGCCAACCCGGATGCCACTACTACCGCCGGCATCAACAGCAAACCCACCCAAAAAAGAAGTCGGTTCTGCGACCTGCTCAGGGTCAGTGGGGCGCCCGCTGTCTTGGGACGTTGGATGCTGATGAGATTTTCCTGTTGCCCCAGGAAGTTGATGGAATTCAGGAAAAAGTCAGAGTTGCCCTGCAGGTTGAAGTAGCTGTTGCTGGCGAAATCGCTGTCACCAAACAGCAGAAGCTGCGCCTGCCCCCCAGAGCCAGTAGCCTCGGAGGACTTACCAGCTTCCTGCTCCTCGCTCTTTCGATCATTTCCCGGGTTTTCGGCTGAAATTGCAGCAATAACAGCAACACTGATCGGTCCCTTTTTGTCCTTGGTTTCATCAAACTTGGGTGCTTCTGGCTGAACGAGACGGTAGTCGGTTTCAGCCCAGGAGTAAGAGGAGGTGAAGGCGAGTTCAAGCAGATCAACGGAGTCAGGGATCCCCTTGGCTGAGTCAATGGATCTTGTTGTGGGAAAGAAACAGGCAACGTTAAAGCCGTCTGTGATCTTGTGAAAACCATACTCGGTAATAACCGGAATGAGATAGCTGGCTCCAAAGACTCGACTCATGGTGTCCACAATAATGTCAGGTGAGATGGTAATTCCGTATGAGTTAAGGAAGCCAGCCACACCGCCATCTGAGAATGGTTCGAGCAAGAACATGACACTGCCGTTTTGGTTGATGTACTGTCGCAAAGCATCGAGTTCAGTGGTCAGTAAAGGCTTTTTCGGATCAGCGACCACCACGACGGCAGCGTCATCGGGGATCTTGGGATCCACCAGCAAATTGAGAGTTTTTACCTGGAAGTTTTCCTTTTCAATGGCAGCTTTGGCCGTGGAATAGCCGTCCTTGTCGACATTGCTAATATCTCTCTCCCCATGACCAGCTAAAAAGTAAACCGTCCTTTGTTGCTCCTGAGTCAGCTTCAGGATGGCATTGGTAATGGTTTCTTCGTCGGCGATGGATATGGTCTGAGTTTTGCCGAAACCTTCCAGTACCAAAGTCCCATACGTGCGAATCTGATAATGTTTTGCCAGACTGGGATCACGATCGGGATCGGTGAACTGATAGTTAATCTTCTTTGAGTAGTATCGATAGGTCTCCAGTAAATTGCGGGTTTGCTCCCTATTGGGGTCGGCTTCCTGATAAAAACCTTTGATATTGATATCGTCTTTCAGTGACTCCACAATTTTTTGCGACTGATCTGAGATGCTGTAGCGTTTGCTTTCGGTAAGATCCAGCCGCATTGGATGGCGCTGGCCAATAAGGGCCACAAAAATCAAAATGCCTAAGAAGGCAATAAAGCCCAAGGCGGTATTGGACAGAAGAGTAGGCTTACCAGGCTTCCTGATCATTGCCGACTACCCCCTCCAGTGACGAGATTCCAGGATTCGAAGAGTGGTAAACAAAAAAAACAGAGTGAAAAGAAGATAGAAAAACACATCCCGGGAATCCAGGATTCCCCTGGCAAAGTTGTCAAAATGAGTGAGCAGGGAGAGATATTTAAGGAAACTCCCCAGGGTGGGACCTACCAGGGTTTCGGCCCAACCGATGATCCACAGCAGCAGCAAGGCTCCAAAAGCTAGAGCCGCAGCGATTATCTGATTCTGAGTCAGCGAGGAGGCAAAAAGGCCGAGGCTGACAAAAGCGCTACAGGTCAGCAAAAGGCCCAGATAGCCACCCATGATGCTGGGCCAAGGGGGATTGGTGAAAGCCTCCAGTAAGAACATGGCAGGCAGGGTGGCCGCCAAAAGAAGAGCCAAAACAGAGACGCCAGCGGTGAACTTTCCCAGCACCGCCCCCCGGTCAGAGATTGGGTAGGTAAACAAAAATTCTACGGTGCCCGTTTTTTTCTCTTCGGCGAAAAGCCTCATGGTGATGAGTGGTACCATGAGCAGCAGAACAACACTGATGCTCCCAAAAAACGGCTCAAGTACCATGTCTGTGAGGTTGAGCTGTTCAGAGAGGAAGGGATTCCTGCCGGCCTGAAAACTCAAAAGAGAGTAATAGGCAACCGACGAGTAGAAAAAATATCCGACCAGGCCCAGAAAGATGAAGGCAACCACATAAAAGATAGGTGAAGCGAAAAGCTGGTACAGCTCTTTGCGGTAGACCACGTAGATTCCCTTCATCCTTGCTCCTCCCCGGCCTCTTCATCGGTTATCAGCTGCATGAAAATGTCCTCCAGGCTCAAGTCCTGCAGCTTAAGCTCACGGAGTTGCCAGCCGCTCTCCACCACTGTGCGAGCCAGCTCAGGGCGCAAATCCTGGCCACGGCTGGTCTCTATGAGATAGCTGGACTCACCGTTGGTGGGCTTGACCTCCAAAACACCAGTCATCGCCTCCACCTTCTGCATAACCTCAGTCCTGGGCCCTTCGACCTCGAGATACACTTGCAGGTTTCGCTGTAGTTGAGCGGTGAGATTTGCCGGAGTGTCAGTCGCAACTATCTGGCCATTATTAATGATGAGGATACGTTGACAGATCTGACTCACCTCGGGAAGGATATGGCTGCTGAGAATGATGGTGCGCTCAGCACCCAACTTTTTAATCAGGGAGCGAATTTCAACTATCTGGGTGGGGTCCAACCCTATGGTGGGCTCGTCCAGAATAAGGATGGCTGGATCATTTAAAAGTGCCTGGGCGATACCAAGGCGCTGGCGGTAACCTTTGGACAGATGCCCAATGAGCCGCTCGGCCACTGAGGTAATGGTGCAGACTTCCATTACCCGCTCTATCTCTTGCCCACAGCGAGAGCGGGAGACCCCCTTGGCGGCCGCAGCAAATGCAAGAAAACGGCGGGTGGTCATATCCGGGTAGAGGGGTACATTTTCGGGGAGATAGCCAATTTTGCCCCGCACCTCTAAAGAATGCTGCTGACAGTCCAGTCCAGACACCCGAGCCGTTCCCGAGGTGGGTGGCATGAAGCAGGTGAGAATCCTCAGAGCAGTGGTCTTCCCTGCTCCATTGGGGCCGAGGAATCCAACGATTTCCCCTTGGTCCACCCGAAAGCTTACCTGGCGCAGGGCGACCACCGAGCCGTAGAGTTTGGTTAGGTTTTCCACCTCTATCACTTTGTCGAACCTCCGGTTCGCGCATAGCGCAGAGCATAGTGATCTGGTAAGCAGTTTAAGGTACCATATCAATCCGCTTACCGTTTACCGCTGACGGCTTACTGTAAGCATGCGTTTACCTATAAAAATGGCGGTCCGCGGACCACCGAGTAAACCGAATTGCAATCTCCTCAGCGAGCTACGAGCTGGAAATCTGGTTGTTGGGTAACCTTTTTGGTTCCCACTGAGCTGCCGCAATATTGACAGAGATACTCGTGGAGTTCACCGTCAGGGAGAAAAAGGAGAAGTCTTTGCCGAACCGGTGTTGCCTGGCG
>CBFDBW010000038.1:0-12314 GCA_965603145.1 uncultured Syntrophobacterales bacterium | reverse complement strand
ATCAAGATCCGGGGAGAGTTCGAGGTTGAAACCCTAAAGCGGGGTAGGAGGCAGTTGGTTATCACCTCATTGCCCTATTCGGTAAACAAGTCTCGACTGGTGGAGAAGATCGCCGATTTGATTCTTTCCAAAAAGCTGCCAATGGTCACCGACGTTAAAGATGAGAGTGCCGAAACCGTCAGAGTCGTACTGGAGTTAAGAGACGGCAAAGTAGATTCAGAAAAGGTAATGACCTTTTTGTATAAACACAGTGACATGGAGATAAACTTTCCGCTGAATTTCACCTGCTTGACACCACTAGCGACTCCAGAAAGGTTATCCATAAAGGAAATTCTCAATCATTTTCTTGATTTTCGTAAGGAAGTGGTGGTTGGAAAGCTGGAGTTTGAGCGAGCCAGCTTGGAGAAACGCATCCACATACTTCAGGGGTTCATGAAGATTTTTGTGGATTTGGACGCGGCCATTGCCATTATCCGGGTGGCCGAAAACAGAGCGGAGGCTCACGAAAACTTGAAAGCCCGCTTTGATCTTGATGACGAACAGACAAAAGCTATCCTGGATCTTCGCCTTCATGCCCTGGTAAGGATGGAGATCAGCAAAATAGAGGAAGAGCTTGCCGCAAAGGAAAAGCGACTCAAGCAGATAAACGCCACCTTGGCCAGCAGAGCGAAGATCTGGAGAGAAGTGGGGAAAGAAATCGCGGCTGTCAAGAAGGCCTACGGCGACAAGCGGCGTACTGCTGTGATCGCTGGCAGACCGCAGCTTGCATATGATAAAGAAGATTTTGTGGTTCACGAGGATGTCTTTGTGGTTCTTACCCGCAATGGCTGGCTCAAGCGGGTGAAATCTTATGATCCGCGGACGCAACTGCTCAAGGAAGGGGACGAGGTACTGGCGATTATCAACGCCAATACCAAAGAAACCGTTGCTTTCTTCTCCAATTTCGGCAAGGTCTACGGCAGTCGTATTTACGACCTGGACGTTTCTGGGAAAGGGTATGGAGACCCGATTCAAACTCTCTTTCACTTTCAAGACCAGGAGAGAATTGTGGCGGTCCTGCCTTCCGAGCCTGAGTCGGCAGTGGATATGTCATTCATGATTCAAACAGAAGCAGACGCTGATGAAGAGACAAAAGGTCAATTGACCTTTTTCCCTGGAATGGGCGGGGATGAAAAACCTCGAAAAACACCCGCGCCAGAACCACCTTCGCCATTGTGTTTGGTGGCGACACGGAATGGTACGGGATTTTGCTTTGAGCGGAGCAGCCTCAGGGAAGCCAGCACCAGAAGCGGGCGAACCCTGATTCGTCTGCGTCCGGGTGATGAAGTGGTTGCAGTGCGTCCAGTGGAGAGGCCACTCCTGGCCATTGCCACCAGCCGCAGGCTGCTGATGACTCCAGTAGCCCAGGTGAGTGTGCTGGCCGGTGCCGGCCGCGGCATGAGACTGATCAAACCGGACCCCCCCGGTGTCGTGGATTTCTTTACGGTGAGCAAAGATGATTACCTGCTAATCCAGAGTAAGAAGGGCAAGGTAAAGGAACTGGCTGTGGCCGAACAGCCAATTTACAATCGCGGCGCCAAGGGGGCGGTGATACGAGGGGGGATTGAGAGCATCCAGCGAAAACCCAGAGAGGAGGAGTTGGGTGCGCTTGAGATGGAAGACGATTAGGAGCAGGCTGACTCGACGACGCTGAGATTATAATGCATATGTTGAGAAACTGGAGATTGTTGATTCTGGCAAGTAAGGATGTGGAATTAATTTGATATTTGCAAATCTAAGTTTAAACTTAAATTTAACTTCATACTCTGATATAATTTCTTGCCGTGTCGCCTATTTACCGCGTAAGTGGTTAAGCGGTCTCTAAGCACTAACTGGCGTACTAAGCCGACATGGTAGCAATATTAGTAAAGACGGGAGTGTAATGACAACAACCTACACCGGAAAAGACATCCAGGTACTCAAAGGGTTGGCACCGGTGCGGCTGCGACCGGGAATGTTCATAGGCAATACCTCCAGCACCGGTATGCACCATCTCTTCACCGAGGCCCTGGACAATGCAGTGGACGAAGCCCTTAATGGCTATTGCGATCAAATCCATATTGCAATCGGCGCTGACAACAACATAACTGTAACGGACAACGGTAGAGGCATCCCCATAGACATGCACCGCCAGTCGCGGAAAAATACTCTTGAAACCATTATGACCTCCCTGCACTCCGGGGGAAAGTTCTCAACCAAGAGCTACAAGGTTTCTGGTGGGCTCCACGGCGTTGGCATCTCTGTTGTCAATGCCTTGAGTGAATTTATGCAGGTGACCTCCAGACGTGATGGGGTCAGATGGCAGCAGAATTTTGCCCGTGGTAAGAAGAAGAGTAAATTGGAAGATCTTGGTCCCACCTCAGAACGTGGCACAACAGTGATGTTCCGACCAGATGGAGACATCTTCAAAGATGTCGTTTTCAATCCCAAAGTGATCAAAGAGCAGGCCAAGGCCAAGGCCTTTCTTACCCGCGGCTTGACCATCGTTGTGGACGACCAGATTAACGACACCGTAGATCGCTTTTATTTTGAGGATGGCATCAGAAATTATATAGAAGATTTGGTCCAGGGAAAGGAGGTTGTGACCGAGACACCCTTCTACTTCAGCTACGACAACGACCTGCGGCTGGAGATGGTTCTCTGGTGGACTACGTTTCCTGAGAGGGCCGTCTATTCTTATGCGAACTCTGTGTATACCAGCGGCGGCGGTTCTCATGAGAACGGTTTTCGCCATGGAATCACCAGGGCGGTTCGTGAATACCTGACACGACAAAACAGTCAGCCCAAAAAGGCGAAAGGGATCACCGGCGAAGATGTACGGGAAGGTCTGGTGGCGGTGCTCAGCGTTTTTGTCTCAGGCAACCTGGAATTTCAAGGCCAGACCAAGGAGAGGCTCAACTCCGATATTCAACCCCAGGTGGAGAGTGTGGTCAAAGATGCATTTGAAAACTACCTTCTCCACAACCGTACCGCAGCCGAAGCAATAATTGATCGGATAATGCTGGCAGCCCAGGCCAGAGAGGCTTCCCGTCAGGCTCGCCAGAGTGTCAGGCGCCAGAGTGCCACGAGACGACTAACCTTGCCAGGCAAATTGGCCGATTGCACTTCAAACCGGGTGAAGGAGACCGAATTATTCATTGTAGAGGGCGACTCGGCTGGGGGCTCCAGCAAACAGGCAAGAGACCGCCGCTTTCAGGCAATTTTGCCCTTGAGGGGTAAGATTTTAAACGTGGAGCAGGCCAGCGCAGATAAGATAAGAAACAATAAGGAAATACAAGATCTTAGCCGTTGCATAGGAACAGGACTCGGCGACCAATTCGACTACAGCAGGTTGCGCTACGGCAAGATCTTTATAAATTGTGATGCTGATGTTGATGGCTTTCACATCTCCACCTTGCTGCTCACCTTTTTCTACCGCTACATGCCGGAACTGATAGAAAAGGGGCACATTTACTTGGCCCAGCCACCTCTGTATAGGATTCAGATCAGGCAAAAGAAAAAGAAGAGTGTCCACTATGTCTACCGGGAGGAAGATAAAGAGAAACTATTGGAAGGTCATGCCGTCAATCATGTCACCATCCAAAGATTCAAGGGACTGGGAGAGATGAATGCGGCGGAGCTGAAAAAAACCACGATGGCTCCTAAAAGCCGGACGGTTCTGCAGGTGACTGTTGAGGATGCCGCCCGCACCAACGAAGCCTTCGATACCCTGCTAGGCCGGGAACCGGCCAAGCGTTACGCCTTCATCCAGGAAAACGCTGTATTCGTCCGCGAGATCGACGCTTAAAAGGCAGCTGTTAGCTGAATTACCTTTTCTCCAGTACCGCAACTGCCTCGACGTGTGCGGTGTGGGGGAACAGATCCACGGGCTGCACCCGAAGGAGGCGATACTTTTCCATAAGCACTTTCAAATCCCGGGCCAAAGTCGCTGGATTACAGGAAACATAAACTATCCTCGGGGGTTCCAGGGCAAGGAGTTGATTTACCACCGAAGGGTGCATGCCGGCTCGAGGCGGGTCCGTCACCACCACGTGTGGAGAGCCGTAGTTGTTAGCAAAGGAGGAGTTGCAAAGTAGATCTTTCAAATCGCCCAATACAAATTCGCAGTTATCCACACCGTTTAATCCGGCATTCGTCTGGGCATCAGACACCGCATCCTGCAGTAGTTCAAAACCGATAACTTTTCGGGCAGCCCTGGCAAGGCCAATGGCCATGGTTCCAGTACCGGAGTAGAGATCCCAGACAACTTCAGAACCAGTCAAGCCGCAGCTCTCAGATACCTGATCCAGAAGAATTAGAGCGGCTTTGCTATTAGTCTGGAAGAAGGCTCCGGAGGAAATGCGGAAGCGGAAGCCTCCTAGGTATTCCTCGATGTACCCCGGCCCGAAGACTACTTCCTGAGTATCTGCAATGGCTATCTGCGCCTTCTTCGCACTGATCCCATGCACCAGAGTACTTATGTCAGGAATCTCGGCTTGGAGCAGCGTGGAAAGCTGACGTATCAAATTGGAGGAACTGCGGTGAGGTGCAGTGATCAGTTCAACGAGTATTTGGCCGCTATGCTTGCTGTTTCGGACCACGAGAAAGCGCCAGAAACCCGTATGGTCGTGGGTATTGTAAGGGGGAAGTTCTGAGGTCAGAGCGAACTGGCGCACCTGCTTAAGAATGGAGACACTCGAAGGACTTTGGAGGTGGCATTCTTCAATATCCAGCACCCGGTCATAAAAACCCTTTATATGAAGCCCGAGAGCGAAGTCGCGAGGTTTTTCCAGGTGGCTGAGTTCAAGTTCCTCTGGCAACAACCAGCGGCGGGCCCCAAAGGAATATTCCATCTTGTTACGGTAGTAATAGACTTCTGGAGAAGGCAGGGCTGGAAGAACAATGTCGTTGGACAGGCCACCAATGTGGGCCAGACACTCCCAGACTAGATTCCTTTTTACCTCCAGTTGTTCGTTGTAGGGAAGATTCTGCCACAGACAGCCGCCGCAGGTTCCAAAGTGCATGCAGCGTGGTGCAATTGCCTTCGGGGAATCCTGGAGCAACTCCAGCACCCTAGCCTCGGCGTAGGATGGTTTCTTGCGGGTGATCCGGACAAGGACACGCTGACCTGGAATGGTGCGATCGATGAAGATGACAAAGCCATCAATCCGGGCCAAGCCCTTACCACCAAAGGAAAGGTTTTCCACCACCAGTTCGATTTCGGTGCCTTTTTTCAGTTTGGTCATTTTCTATTCCAGTTGTCAGCATTCAGCTATCAGCAATGAAAGAAACAAACTAAGTGGGGCGAACCTCTCCGTCGGCCAGGAAGAGTCAACCCCCAAATAGCCTTGGTTAGTGGTTGATATAAAGAACGGCCCTACGAACTCTTAACTAGTTTCCATCCGGAAACTACTCCATGTCATTCTGAGCCCTTCGACAGGACCTGTCGACGAGCTCAGGTCGAGTCGCTCAGGATAAACTGCGCGAAGAATCTCTGCGGGCCCACAAACTATGAGATTCTTCGTCATCCGCCGTCGGCGGGACTCCCCAGAATGACATCCAGAAACACGGTTTCTGGATGGAAACTAATGAACGCTATGCGACATGCGCTTTGCGCAGTCCACATATAACCATACTTTTCTGAAAAGTCTCTGGCAAGCAGACAAACGGACTCACAAAAAAGATTTTGCCTTTTGATGTTTGAATCTATACAATCAAATCATATCATGCAGACAACGTGACCGTAATCAGAACTTTCCATTGATCCCTTAAACATGGCCAGAGCCAAATTATTGGATCACCATCTCGCCAATCCACTACCTCCTCGACTGGTGTTGCTCTCTGTCTGCAAGAAAACCCGATCACCACTCGCAAAATCCCAGTCCGAAGACATCTTTAACCCCACCTTTACTAGCCCGCATTATTCATGCATCGCCTGCTGCGACCGCAGATATGGCCGTCCTTCCGGGCGTCCTCGGGCCTCGAACCCTGCGCCGTACTGTTCAAGTACGGCTCGGGTGCGAGTCCCTGCGAGTGCCCAGTGGCACGTCCATCTTCACGGTCTCGCCACGCCGTTGCATGAATAATGCGGGCTAAAGGAGATCCTTATGAGCGCACCCAGGGATAGCCGCTGCCGTTACAAGGAATGTTACAACTGCAAGCATAGGTTCGACTCAGTCACTGGTGACAAGCCTGAATACCAATGCGGACTTGCCATTGACGGAACCATAAGGGTGTTTGAGTGCGGCGGCTATCGCTATTATCTACCAGCGACAAAGGCGCAGAGGAGGGAGCAACACGAAAAGCTTACGGAATATCAGGCGTCATGAAGAATTAGATTTAACAGAGGTAGTTTGCGGAGGATCTTCGAGTTCAGCTGAGAACTCTTGCTTAAGAGATTCTAGCTGCTCAGAGGAGATATTTTCGTCCAGGGTCATAAGATCACCCTCCACTGATTGAACCAGATTCTCTGCAAACATCTTTATCCAGAACATGGCACTTTCTTGGTTTGGCTGGCGCACATGGATGCCTCCGGTCTTTCCCTCTAGCGGTGCGGGTTCCCCCGGGTCTTCAACGTGGACGTCGCCGCCAAATATATTGTGAAGATGTTGTAGCGCTTGCCTACCGACGCCCTTGTGCTTCTGTCCTATGATTTCCAGATGATAGAGAGTTATGTGCTTGACCCCCTTCTCGTCCAGCCATAGGCTTACCTTGCCTTTGTAATGGTTGAGTTTTTCGAAGTGGAGCACCTCCATAGGACCGTAGCCTTTCAGGATCGTCAACAGCTCCTTGATGCCCAGTTCCCTGTCCTCACCCGTCCATACAATGTCTTTCCAAATCACCTGCGCCATGACCTGCTATCACTCCGTTCTTACCGGCGAGCACTCGCGTCGGGAAAATGCCAAACCGCAAGAAAGAGAAAAAAATAACTTTCACGTGCCACAGCATAAAACATTTACGGGAAAATTGGAATAGGAAATCTTCCTGTTGAAAACAGCGATGGTCGAATCTGATATCTCCGTTATGATGCCCCAGACTCATCCGAGTACGTCACCTGCAACCCGGCCTTTTTTAGGTCGTCGACAATAGCGGACCCATCTTTTACATTCAGCCTAATCGCCACTAACCAATCTTTTTTTTCTACTTCGGGTAGGGTCATTATGCTCATGACCGCCGCCTGGTGACGATCGAAAATGGAAATAATATCCTTTAGTTCTCCCAACCGACCACCCAGGCCCTCGATGGTAATTCGAACACCTTCCTCCTGCAGGCCCAGGGTTTTGGTCAGCAGCCGAAGGATATCGCCGTGCGTTACAATCCCCACTAGCTTACCCTTCTCAACCACCGGAAAGCCGCGGATGCGGTCGATCTGACCCAAGGCGAGGGCTTTTTCGAAGGGCGTGTCAGGCGTAAATGTCACAGGGTTCTTGTCCATGATCTCTTCGACCTTCATTTCTGCCAGAAGATAGTGGAGTTCCTGGATGCTCAAGGAGGTGGCTGGCGAAGGCGATGCCTCTAGAACCATATCGTAGGTCACTATTCCGACGAGCTTTTCTCCCTTGAGTACCGGCAGCTTGCGGATCTTTTTTTTCCACATCATCCTGTGAGCATCGGGCAGGGAGGTGTTGGGTTCGACTGTAATCGGATCCTTAGTCATTATGTCTCTAATGCGCATACAATACCCCTTTGCAAATCTCAGAAACGATCCGACGGAGATTAAATCTTCAAATCAACATTGGCAACGAAAAGCACCATGATACGGGAGGTACTTTCAAGAAAGGTAACATCAGACCAAGGATTGTCAACATAAAAGCTATGATTCCAGTAGGACTTTTTCCAGGTGTCAGCTAATGGATGCTGTGAACTGGAGCTTCAGGAATTTAGAATTTCGTATTTTAGATTTATGTGACTTGAAACGGATAGGCTTGGGACTCTGCAATCAGAAATCTAGAATCTGAAACTGTGGGAGTGGCTTTCCAGCCGCGATCAAAAGGGGCAAACTGCTAGCCACGGGGTGGTCGCAACGGGGACGTTGCTCCTACATTATTTACGCACTTGATTTAAGGAATGTGAAAGAGATTTTATTGGTCTCTTAAATTTTCTACGCTTTGCGCTCTGCGCATACGCTGTTAACCACCTAAGTAGGCCTTTTTCACTTCCGGATCGGCAAGAAGTTCCTCAGAACTCCCTTCCAGCACCAAGTTGCCGTGCTCCAGAACATATCCCCTCTTGGCGAACTTAAGTGCCAGTCGGGCATTCTGCTCAACGAGAAGTATGGTGGTGCCGCCCTCTTCATTTATTGCCTTGAGGGCTTCGAACATATGTAGCATCAGCAAAGGCGCCAGTCCCATTGAGGGTTCGTCGAGCAACATTACATTCCTGCCACTCATAAAGGCCCTGCCGATCGCCAGCATCTGCTGCTCGCCGCCGCTCAAGGTTCCGCCCTTCTGATTTCTCCTTTCTTCCAAGCGCGGGAAGATGGAAAATACCTGCTCCCGATCTTCCTGTATTTTGTGGGCACCGTCTTTTCTGGCGAAGGTGGCGAGTTTAAGATTTTCCATAACTGTCAAGTTGTCAAAAATTCTTCTGCCCTCGGGGACGTGGGATATGCCAAGCTTGCTCACCACCTTGTCGGCGGGATATTTAAGCAGGTTTTCGTTCTTGTAGATCATCCTGGTACCCGATTCAGCCGGGACCATCCGGGAGATGGCGCGCAAGGTGGTGCTTTTTCCGGCCCCATTGGCGCCGATAATACATACTATCTCGCCCTCATCAATTCTGAAATCTATGCCGTGGAGGGCCCGAATCCCACCATATGAGACCCTCAGGTTTTCCACTACCAACATCAGAGAATTGTCTCCTTGCCCAAATAGGCCTCGATCACCTTGGGATCGTTCTGGATCTCCTCAGCAGAACCCTCGGCTATAACCTCACCGAAAACCAGGGTCTGAATGATCTCGCAGAGTTCCATAACCACTTTTAGCCGGTGTTCGATGAGAAAGATCGCCAGGCCAAATTCGCTGTGGACTCGCCGGATAATCTCCATCATCTGAATGAGTTCTTCAGGATTCATCCCCGCGGTGGGTTCATCCAGAAACAATATCCGGGGCTCTGTAGCGAGAGCTCTGGCCATCTCCACCCGTCGCTGGTCCCCGTAGGGAAGATTGACGATCAGCTGATCCGCCAGGTTGGCCATACCCACCAGTTTTAAAAGACTGTAGGCTTTCTCTTCGATTTCTGCTTCTTCTTTGCGGCGTTTCGGTGTGCCGAAGAAGGCGCCAAGCAACCCGTAGCTAATCTTCGAGTACTGGGCCATTTTTACATGATCGAGGACACTCATGTGGCGCCACAAACGGAGGTTCTGAAAGGTCCTGCCGAGGCCCTCGGCGGCTATCTGGTAAGGCTTGAGGCCGACGATGGACTGGCCGTTCAGCAGGATATCACCCTCGGTGGGCCTGTAAATACCGGTGATAAGGTTAAAGATGGTGGTCTTGCCTGCTCCATTGGGCCCGATCAGCCCTCTGATCTGGCCGGGTTCGGTCTCGAGATTGTAGTTGTTGACCGCCCGTAGCCCACCGAAATCATGGCTCATATTATTAATCTGAAGCAATGGCATGTAACACCTAGTTTCTAATCTAAATCTCCGGATGTCTTTTATCATTGCAGATTGAGGATTTCAGATTGTAGATTTATTATTTCAACTGATATCTGTCTTCCTCAAATCTGCAATCTCAAATCTTAAATCTACAATTTTTAAGTCTTTTCTTTCGGTCTAATCAAATTCATCACATTAAATTCCTTAAAGGCGATCAACCCAGTGGGCCGGTAAATCATCACCAAAATAAGCAGGAGAGGGATAATGATCCATTTGAAGATTTCCAACGGCCGCAAAGCCTCACCGAGAAGACTCAAGCTTACGGCGCCGACAATGGAACCGTAGATGGAGTTCAGGCCGCCAAAGTAGACCATGGCCAAAACCTCAGCGAGTTTTTGGATACCGAAGGTACTAGGGTTAACATACCGGAGCACGTGAGCAAACAGCCCGCCGGCAACACCGGCCCAAAAGGCCGCGAACAGGAAGGCCACAATTTTGGTGCGTCTGGTGTTGACGGTCATGGCATCCGCCGCCATTTCGTCGTCTCGAACGGCGTTAAGGGCTTTTCCCGTGGTGGAGCAAACAAAATTGTTGATAATCCATACAGCGGCTACGGTCCAGATGAACATCGTAGGCAAATCGACATAATTGGGCTGGCTGCTCAAGCCTCGGGGCCCGCGGACGAATTCTAGATTCTCGATTATACTCTTGATGATAAACATAAAAGCCAGGGAGATGATTGCCAGATAGTCACCTCTGGTTCTGAAGGAAGGAACTGCGATAGCAATCGCACCAATAGCAGCGACCAGTCCGCCAAAGATCAGGGCGACAGGGAACAGAAACGGCCCCAGGAACTCAGGAAGAAGAGCAGATCCGAACACCTTGTCGTCAACAAAGAAAAGGAGGGTGAAGATCGAAGCAGCATAGGCGCCCAGGGCCATAAACCCGGGATGAGAACATGAGAACTCTCCCATGTAGCCGTTGATGACGTTGAGGCTCAAGGTGACAATGACAGCAATGAGAGTGAGCTTGAGGGTGAGGAGCCGGTAACCGCTGATGTCAGCCCATAAATGCAAAATACCGTACAACAGGCCGAGGTGGATAGCCACAGATACAGCAGGGGATACCTTAAAAAGCCAGCCCGCTAGTCTATTCAATACTGGACCACACAGCCGGGGGACAATGATGATTGGCAAAATATATATCAGCAACAAGAATGCCAAGGTGCCGGGGATAAGGAGAGGCTTTTTGAGAACAGTCACGGCGCCAAAAAGTGCCGGAATTTTGGGCAACCCCAAGAGTTCCGTGAGTGGATCGCCCACAAAACGTTCAAGCAGGACCGCCACCAGAATGCCACAGAACCAGGCCAGCAGAGGAACCTGAGAAAAGGAATCCCGGATGCGGTCTGAGAGCGCTTTCTTTTCGGATAAATTGCCGCTATTTATTTCCACCACCAGTTCCTCGTTGTTCCGGGGTCACATCCGCAGCTCGCATGCGACTTGAAGCTCACTCATTTTATAATCTCAGACGCGCACTGTAAGGCTCTCCGAAAAAGCCGTGGGGTCTGAAGGTCAGAATTAGTAAAATGATTGAGTAAGCGATGAAATCCCGTAAAGTCGACGGGAAGACCATCGCTACAAAGATCTCAATGAATCCGAGTAGAAAGCCAGCCAGGCAAGCCCCAAGAATGGAGCCTCTTCCTCCCAGAATGGCAGCCACAAAGGCCTTCCAGCCGAATATAACCCCCATATAAGGGTCCAGGACGGGGTAGGCCACCCCGAAGAGTATCCCTGCCACCGCTGCCAGAGCCGAACCGATGGCAAAAGTCATACGCGCTATGTTGTTGATGGGTACTCCCATAAGGGGAACAACCACGTAGTCAAAGGCCATCGCTCGCATGGCCATTCCCCACCGGGTCTTGCGCACGAACAGATGAAGAGCATACATAAGCGCAATAGAGACAACAACGATCATGATCTTTTTATTGGTGACGAACACACCTCCCAGGTCGTAAGTGGTCGACTGGATCAAGGCAGGAAAACTTACCCGTCTGGCCCCGAGAATAGCCAGGTTTCCGGTCTCCAGGATGATGCCGATCATCAGACCGGTGATTGCAGCTGAAGCTCTCGGTGCTTCTCTCAGAGGCCTATAGCCCACCCGCTCCACAATCATGCCCACGAAGGAGGTCAGAAACATGGAAATGAGGATGGTCAATACCAGAATCAACCAGTTTGGTAATGCCAGGGCTCCCATGGAAGCCAGGGACACCAGCCCGGTGGCAACCCCGAAACCGATGTAAGCTCCAACCATAAAAATGTCGCCATGAGCAAAATTGAAAAGCATCAGGACGCCATACACCATGGAGTAACCCAGGGCGATCAAGGCATAGAAGCTACCCCACTGCAGGGCGTTGATCAGGTTCTGGAAGAAATATGTCACCACATGCGCTCCTTGTTCGAAGCAACTCAGATCCCCCGCAGGTCTGACTGTTCGGCTCAGCCTTTCATCAGTGAGACCTGTCGGCGAGCTCAGGTCGAGTCGCTCACGGCCGCAACCCTTTTCCCTCAGCATACCGGGGCCCAAGTAGCTGTTTTAACTCCCTGTCTGCGGCGTGGGGAAAAAGGGCCTGCCCTGTGAAGTGTTCTATCTCATTGAAGCTCCCTGCAACAAGCTGCAGGGAGTCTTCGAAATGTAAGGTACT
>CBFDBW010000037.1:0-12566 GCA_965603145.1 uncultured Syntrophobacterales bacterium | reverse complement strand
GTGCACAAGGGCAAGCGGCGGTAAGTCCACGGAATGGTACAGGCCGCCCTGGACCTAACCGGCGGTAACAAGGCCAAGGCAGCAAGGCATTTGGGCGTCGGTCGCGCCACCCTTTATCGATTTTTCGAGGAGTTTCCCGATGTCTCATGAGACACTTATGTCTCAAAAGTAAATTTGGTACACTCTCCAAACTCCCTGCTGCCTCCGTGTAAATAATATTAATGATTATAATTGCTTATCACTAACAATTTCAGTCAACCTCAAAAGTGTCTCATCGATGTCTCAATTAATCCCTGTGTAGGACTCGGTGGTTCACGCTCCTGTATTTATGTAACTATCTGATATAAAAAGATTTAATCGGATTGTTCTCAGTGCGTCTCATCTTGGCACGGATCTTGGGTTTATACCATCGCGAAAACGGAGAGGGTGGCTCGTCAGGCAAACCAAACAGAAGGTAAACGGACAACAAATATTGATGATACGGCGGAATACCCATAACAGACGAAACCTGAAAGGAAGGCATGAATGTCACCTGAAAAATTCACAACTGGCAGTGAAGTACCGTGTGGTGTCTACAGGTGTAACGCTTGCGCCAAACAACTAGACCTGCCAGAGGATAAAACCAAGTTACCCCAATGCAGTGCCTGTGGCGGCTTTTCATGGCGGACCATGAGGGAGTGCAAGATTAGCGATTCCACCAAATAACTGGGAGGAGGAGAAAATGAGCAAGAAGAGATATCAGGTGAAGGGCGTATGCCCCAACTGTGCTTGTGGTACGGTCTCTGACATGAGTGCGGAAGAGATCAAGGCCAAAACCATTGACGGTGACAACCTGGAAGTCAATTGCCCTGAGTGTATGGAAGTACACAAGGCGAACATCAGGTCAGTCTGCCCTGAGTATGCCGATGACTGTCATCTTTAGTATTGATAAGGAAGTCGGATTTGGAAAGGAGATACCATGGCGAAGCCGGAAGACATGTACCAGTGTCAGACTGTAAACTGCGGTTGTTTTTATGATCCGGACCGGGGAGACAGAAGGGGCAAGATCCCCAAAGGAACCCAGTTCGATGAGATAGCGGAAGATTGGAAGTGTCCGGTCTGTGGTGCCGGGAAAAAGATGTTCAGACCGCTTGCAGGTCCAGGTTCAGTTGCTGAAGAAGGATCTTAATATTCTTTGTTAATATCTTTATAATAAAGTGAATTATTTTGAGACCTTGTAGCGAATCAATTAAGAGAACGCTTGGTATGGTTGAAACCATGCTCGAACTCGCAGACGAGGGCGATGCTGTGCGCGAAGATGTGGGGTGTGGCATACTTTACGCTGTTCTGCGTGATTCGGCTTATAAGATAAAAAAGCTAGCCGAGGCTGAGCGGGAAGCTCATAGCAAGAAAGGCTGGTGGGGAGAGTAATGGGAGGAGATGAAACCATGGCTACTTTTAAATGTACTAGTTGCGGTCATGAGAAAGAGGGAAGATGCAAGCCTCAGAAGTGCCCTGAGTGTGACGGCAAGAAGACCTTTGAAAAGAAGGAATAGTGGCGACGGAAAGATCTGATGCGATTCGGGCCCATAGAACTCTACAAGAAGCTGCCAAAGACCAATTGTGGTGACTGCGGCCAACCCTCTTGCCTGGCTTTTGCCACCCAGGTGGTGGGATTTGGGCAGGAACTGGGGGACTGCCCTCACTTGGACGAGGCCACGCTCGAGGAGGTGGCCAGGACAATTGAGGAACAAAGGGATAAAGGTATCTTTGTCAAGAAAGATAACCACAAGATAACTCGTGAGCATCTGAGGGAGAAGATCGGAAATCATGACTTCGAGGCGATCGCTCCGGGTTTGGGGCTGACATATACAACAAACAACGGTATGGACGCTCTGGAGATCCCTTACTTCGAGCGTGTTGTCACCATGAGTCGTACTGGTATCGTGGCCGGGGGAACTGAGGAGTTCGATCCTTGGGATGAGGTACTTCTTTATAATTATATCTTTTTTTCCGGTTCAAAGCCTTTAAGCGGTGAATGGGTAGGGCTGGAAAGCTTTCCTAACTCTTTACCCAAGCGGGTAGCGCTCGAAGAGGGTTGCCACAAACGTATACATCAATATTTTGCTGGAGCAAGACCTGAGTTGGAAAGCGCCTGCCGAAGACTGGGAGGTATCCCGGTCTTGAATGGTCATAATGGAGATCTGGCGTTCAAGTTTACGCCACTTCCCAGAATGCCGCTTCTATTGCTTTT
The DNA here is from genome assembly GCA_965603145.1 of uncultured Syntrophobacterales bacterium. GTDB lineage: Bacteria > Desulfobacterota > Syntrophobacteria > BM002 > BM002 > BM002. The sequence continues at coordinate 10,333 of CBFDBW010000037.1, read as the reverse complement.
TTGGGATGAGGATCAGGAAGAGGGATTTGAGGCTCAGGCAAAGATTCTTTTCGATGCGACTGCCTTTGATTATCTGGATCTTGAAGGTCTAACTTTTGTGGCCGAGAAACTGGCCGATAAATTAACATCTATCTAAAAGGAGGAACTTAATGTCTAAGTCAGAACAACATTTGAGGGATGCGTTTGCTGGGGAGTCTCAGGCCAACCGCAAATATCTCGCCTTTGCTAAGAAGGCGGATAAAGAGGGTTATCCACAGGTTGCTAAACTTTTTCGGGCTGCGGGGGCGGCTGAAACCGTTCATGCCCACGCTCACCTGCGCGCTCTGGGAGAAATTGGCAACACTGCGGATAATCTCAAGGTGGCAGTGGAAGGTGAGACCCACGAGTTCAAGCATATGTATCCTGAGATGATCGCAGACGCCAAAGAGGAGGGCAACAAGACGGCGGAGCGAAGCTTCATTTTTGCCAACGAGGTGGAGCAGGTCCACGCGGAGCTCTATCAGAATGCTTTGGACAACCTGGACGGCTTGGAAGAGGCGGACTACTACGTCTGCAGTGTATGCGGTATGACCGTTGAAAATGAGGCCCCGGATACCTGCCCGGTATGCAGTGCCAAGAAGAGTGCGTTTTTCAAGGTGGATTAACTAGTGTTTTTACGCTCCTAATGACACATGTCGTCACGATTCACCGCCAAGAGTCGAGACTGGGAGTGATCAGATGCTGAGCATAGAAGATATCAAGGAAAACCAGGAAATCATGGACTGCCTGAATCTGGAGATGACTCCTGAAAAGGCAGTGGCACTCTATCTGGAGTGGGGATCGTCGTGGGCCCATGGTCGAGACTTCGTCCGGTCTGACAGCGATGTGAGTTGCTACTTCAGCATTGATGCCTGGAAGACCCCAGCGCAGCTCCTTCTTGTGCGGCAGAGCACGGCGGAAACAGAAATCGTTGGTGAGGTGGAGATTCCCGCTGATATGATGAAAAGGGAACTGGAGTCGTGGGGCGGCAGGAGAGGTACCTACGGGATCAGTGAAGCTTTCAAAGACTGGTTTCGTAACAAACTGGACTTGAGTTGAAACGAATGTGGGTATCTGAGTGACGGGTACTTATCCTGGTGCCAGGTAAGTGGCGATGGGGCGGAATATGAAAGAGCCAGTCTCTATGTGGGGCTGGTTTTTTTTTGAGCATTGTCATAGTTGGGAGAATCTTTTATTGGTGCGCTGATAAACCTTGACGAGATTTAGCAGGAGAAACTATTATCAAAGCAGACTAAAAATTGGGTTAAGGCACACACGGGAGGTTTGGAATGGAAAAGCAGGAATTGATAGCGATGTTGAACAAGGATATGGCCGAGGAGCATGCAGCTATCCTACGGTATCTGGTTCACAGTTACCTGGAAGGGGAAGACACTCCGCTTGGTGCTAGTTTATTATCTCGCGCCAGGGAAGAGATGTGGCACATGCACTGGCTCGGGATGATTGTCGGCAGGCACGGGGGAGAGCCCAACCTGACCCCGGCCCCGTATCCGTATGATCCCACCAACAGGGCGACCATATTGAAGTCATATGTTGATTACGAGCTGAAACTGGTACCGCATTACCATGGTGAGGCGGACAAAGTGGATGACCCTCACATCAAGCGAGTTTTACAGAGGGAGGGCTGGGAGTCTGAATATCATGCCAGGAAGTTTCAACGGATTCTGGACAAGATGACACCTGAGCAAGCAAAGGGATTACCAGGCGAAGAAAACGAACTGCCTGAGGAATTTGTTGAACGACTCCAGGGGTTGGTGGCCAGTAAGTACACCGAAATGTTGCAGCACATTCGCTCCTCCTGGGTGTTCCAGCAGGAATCCATCGTTGGCTGGCAGCTCATGGATTTCTCCATGACCAAGATGAAGCAGCTCGCCCACCTCGCCGAGGAGGTCGCCGAGAATGGTATCACACCGCGGTTTGAAGCTGGTAAGATTGACCTGAGCGCTTCAGTTGGCGCGGCACTCAAGAAGGGCCTTGAGGATGTGCGAGGAGCTCGTGAGGAACACATTAAATTCCAAGGGGAAAGTGAGACTCAAAAACACGCCGGACTTCTTTTAAGTCTGGACCTTGCCCTCAAGCAGGAGGAATACGAGGCTGCAGAGATTGAAGACTGGAGCAAGAAATCGTGAGAACGGGGGAGAAGAGGGTCTAGGTAGTTAACCACTTTAACAGAGGCAAAAGAAAATCTTCTCTCTTTTATTCAAGATCGAAAACCTGGTCCTTTGGGCTCGGATTCTTTACTATATGAGCACGATTGCTAACGTGTAGCCAGAACTGGGAACAACAACACTAAGAGAAAAGTTGTGGAAGAAGGTAGAGGCCAGAGAAAGAGTCTACGGGTACCAGTCAATCTGGATGTACGTTGCGACCTGGCTGACGGCTCCAGTATTAGGGCCAAGATCGTTAACCTTGGCACGGAGGGGATTTTCATCAAGTCAGCCGATCCACTCAGCCCTGGAGATACCGTAACCATGGAGTTCCTTTTGCCGGGCACTCTCAATTCAATCGAGCTGGCTGGAGAAGTAATGTATTCTCGTGTTCATGAAGAAGAGCAAGGCCAGGATGAAGATGTCCATGTGGCGGGTATCCAATTCTCTGATCTAAAAGAACCGTATCACGGTATGATCCGGGACTACACACTCAAGATGCTCAACAACGAGGAGTTGTTGCGGGATGGAGGTATCCTCCTGGTGCTCGATGACCTCCGCAATCTCCCACCCGAGGACCGTCTGAAGGCTTACAATATTTTGATCAAGAAAGGCTCAGGGCATATTCTGTGAGGAGAAAACGATTTCGGATTGCGGATTTGGGATTGTAGATTCTAGACTTTAAATTTAAGTAGGAGCAAGCTCCGCTTGCGATCCGATGATGTGCAGGTGATGCGCTCTACTTCTATGTTTCTTTTTCCTGACACCTGAAACCTGACACCCGACACCTATGATTCCCTCTTAAATCCAACACTCCATTATAAAAGCTTAAAAACCTCCAGCCAGCCTTGCCGCTCTGCAGCAACGGTCTCAATAGCGCTGGCTGCCCCGACCACTTTCACCAACCAGCTCCGTTTCACCCCATTTAGAACATCTGCAAAGTCTCTGAAATTCTTGATCGAGGTGTTGAGCACATTTTCGCGTAACAGTTGGCGCTTCTCGTCAGTTTCTTTGGTGAGATAGCGCACCAAAGAAGTATATCCCTTGGCGTCAGGGAGAAGATGTCTATCGATCTCTCCAATTGTTCCGATGATACTTTTGGTAAGTTCATCATCCGTGAGGTCAGTGGACCGTAAGAATGTTACTGTTTCATCAAATGTTTCTATTGTCTTGATGAGATTGGGATCTCTGTAAGAGACAAAGGTTAGGGTGCCGGATAGATGATTGAATAGGCAGAAGGCACCGTAAGCTCCGCCCTGGACGCGAACACGGTCCCACAACCAAGCCGTCCGCAGGTAGCGTGAGATTACATGCGCTGAGCCGTGTAAACGGTAGCCCAGTTGATAAAGATTTGCCCCCTTGCCCACGTAGTTAACCTGTGCCGGGATGATCATTCCTTCGAAACCGGCAGGCTTGTCAGGTGACCACTTAAATTCCTGGACATCATCTGCTGGCAATTGTTTTAGAAAGGCATCAAGGTGAGAATTGAACGCCGACCAATCCTGCTCGTCGCACGTGACGTTGACGATTATGTTCTGCCGGCTCACCAAAGTTTGACGCATATGTTCCAGGCTGGCCAGTACACCGGGCCAGTCCTCATCGACTTTGCGGATGAGGTCTCGCAAGAAAAATAAGTAACTAACGCCTTTCATCTGTTCGGCAACCCAGTCAGCCTCGTTAAAATGGGCCCGCAGCCTCAAGTTGACCACCTGGTGCCCTTCGGGCACCAACCTCTGTTCATGCCGGGCTTTTTCCTCCATGACCATTTGCCGAAAGCGCTCCTGGTTGTCGAACTGCACCGTGAGAAGCACATCCCGTAGAATGGCCATGAGGTCACGGCTCTGAGCCAGCATGGACTTGCCGCGCAGAAAGAGCCAGGACGCCCCCCGCTCTTCGCTACCGACAGCAGAGGTGAAAGATTGAGGGTGGATTCCTCCAGTTTTGCGGCCAATACGCTGCGTGAGTGTGACGAAATCTTCTTTCTCAGTGCCCATCTCGAGAAGAGACCGACCAAAGAGAGGGACAAAAGGCAGGTAATGTTGCTCCATTGCGTGGAGGTTGAAACCCACGTCCAGGTAAACAATGGAGCTGGTGGCCAGGTCATGAAAAAGAATCTTCGTGTTTCTCTGTTCGATGATGGTCAGAGGAATGGTTTTATTTCTTTTGTCCAAGTCGCTAAGCTTCAAAATAGGAATGGTCGCCAAGGCCTCGGGCGGATCGGGGGCTTGCTGGATGCGCTTGAGTTCGTTGGTCTGGTCAATGACGGTTTGGAGTTTCTCTTTGCTCATTGCCGAGCGGGCTGCGGCGAGGCGCTCTCGTTCTTCAGCCTCTTCTTTCTCGAGAAGGGTGGGGTCAGGTTTAAGTATGAGAGTGGCGCGGTGTGGATTGTTCAAAAAGAACCTTTCGATCATGCCCTCAAAAAACAAGGAATTTGCAGCCAGCTGGGATTTTACCTTTGCAAGGGGAGCCTCAAAGGCGAGCAAGGCCATGGGGTCAGCGTCGTAAAGCCAGGTAGTAAGTGCACGCAACATGAAGAGCAGCCCTTGGGGGTAATTTCTTGAGTTATTTTCTCGGAGACGGAATTCTATGGTATTGAGCGCTGCCTCCACTGTTAAGGAATCAATACCTTCCCTGGCCAGACCATCTAAAGTCTGGAGTATGGTATTTTCGATCCGGTCTCCATTTTCTATGTCAATCCCCTTGAGCCCGGTGGAAAAATACATCTGCCGCAGTTCATCCTCGAGACCAACACCGGCCAGATCCTCGCCGAAACCTGAGTCAATCAGTGCTTTACGGAGAGGTGAGGCGGGCATTCCGAGAAGTATATAGTTGAGTATTCTGAGGGCCAGATTTGTTTCCGCATCGGCAGTCTCGGTGAGCAGCCAGTTTATGGTGAGCATCCCTTTCAGCTCGCCGCTATCATCTGAGGCGGCACCGAAAGACCGAATAATACGTTTCGGTCCTTTGAACGGCGGTTGTACACGTATGGCTGAGTCAATTTCCTGGAGCTCAAATTCTTTGAGGTAATCATTCACCAAGCGAAGCCGCTGCTCCGGGTCATCATTGCCGTGAAAAAAGATACGGGCATTGGATGGATGGTAGTATTTCTGGTGAAATGACTTGAACTGCTCGAAGGTGAGGCTGGGGATATGTTTGGGTTCTCCACCTGAATCGTAACCATAGGTATGGTCCGGGAAGAGTGACTGCTGGCTGTGCTCAGCCAGAACCCTGTCTGGAGACGAGTAAGCACCTTTCATCTCGTTGTAGACTACCCCTTTATAGATAAGTGGTTTATCCAGTTCTTCCAGTTCAAAGTGGTGTCCTTCCTGCTGCAAGGTGAATGGGGTTAGGCGCGGATAGAGCACGGCATCCAAGTAGACATCTATAAGATTGTAAAAGTCCTGCAGGTTTTGACTGGCCACAGGGTAGCAAGTCTTGTCGGGATAGGTGAAAGCATTGAGAAAGGTTTGCAAAGAACCTTTCATAAGCTCTACGAAGGGTTCCTTTAAAGGATACTTGCGTGAACCGCAGAGTACAGAATGTTCTAAGATATGAGCCACACCAGTTGAATCGGAGGGTGGGGTACGGAAGATGATTCCGAAGACCTTATTTTCGTCATTGTTGACTAGGGACAATAGCTCTGCTCCTGTCTTTACGTGGCGATAAAGCTCAGCCTTAGTCTCCAATTCAGCAATGCGCTTCTCACCAATGCGCTCGAATCCGTGGATGGTTTTCATTCGTGCCTCCAGGTTGTGCTTGAGTATTCAGTATACTTTAATAACATATCTTAACCTGTCGACCCTTGGAACCACAAACGGTTACTTGGTCGGCTAGGGGGGCTAAGGCCGCATCCTGTTCATGAGCTTTAGTCACTGCAGTCTTTCATTTTAATTGATGTTGTCAATTGAGCTGGATTATCTAATACCAAAATCATACTTAATTGCTAGTTATTGATTTATCTATTCAATATTACTAATATTATACGTTATTAATACGGCAGCACATTATTGATGATATTACAAGTCATCAAACATCTAGTTGTTAATACTCAAACTCTACTAAACGAGTAGTTGTTTAATTACCTAATGAACAATCTTACTTTTATGTCATAATTGACATAACTGTTTGTTCTTGACAGTACCTTCGGATGTGCTATTTTGGCCTAATATGTTTAAGTTTTTCAGCATTTAATCTATTTATCCATCTTATCTCAATATCACTACGCTCATGAGGCGCCCACTGTCATCAGACAGAATCTCAAACCGCAGCACGTCTATTAATAGGAACTATTTGGTTGAGTTTTAGTTGCAAACGCTAGATCTAAACACTGCCAAGTCAGCTTACGTCAAGGTTTTGTCTCGACCCGGTAAATCTGTGGCAAACTGTTCGACAAGCTCGGGAAAAGTATGCCGAGCTATGACTTTCAAGTCAACGGCTAATGGATAAGGAGAAAATTGAACCAGAAAATGAGAGGTGTTTACGGGCCTCTAAAGCATGAAAGGGGGTGTTAAGAGCCAGTCTAAAACATGATCGAAGTGTACCGATGTTTCATGAAAGGAGGGAAAATTAAACCCATGCAGATCACAAGAAGAGATTTCATGAAAATCTCTGGTGCTGCGGTAGGTGGCCTAGCTCTCGGTGGATTGGGTTTTAACCTTACACCGGTAGAGGCGCAGGCCCAGATGCTCAAAATTCGCTGGGCCAAGGAAACCACCACCATCTGCCCCTACTGCGCAGTTGGTTGTGGCATAATTGTCCACACCTCCAGAGACGGATCGGGCAAGATCATCAACACCGAAGGCGATCCAGATCACCCCATCAACCAGGGCTCACTCTGTGCCAAAGGCGCAGCTCTGTACCAGTTGGTCACCACAGAGAGTCGAATCACGCGGCCTCTCTATCGTGCCCCTTACAGTAACAAATGGGTGGAAATGTCCTGGGAACAGGCCTTGAGTGAGATTGCTAGGCGAGTAAAGCAAAGTCGTGACTCCAGCTTTACGACTACGAACGCCAAGGGCCAGGTGGTCAACAGAACTGATGGCATTGCCCATGTGGGCAGCGCCGCGCTAGACAATGAGGAGTGCTGGACGCTGCAGGCGATGATGAGGGCTTTGGGTCTGGCCTACATTGAACACCAGGCCCGTATCTGACACAGCGCCACTGTTGCGGCTCTGGCAGAGTCGTTCGGACGCGGCGCAATGACCAACCACTGGATTGACATCGCCAACAGCGATTGCATCCTGATTATGGGAAGCAATGCCGCCGAAAATCACCCCATCTCCATGAAATGGGTAGGCAAAGCCATGGAGGATGGGGCCACTCTTCTCAGTGTTGATCCCCGTTTTACCAGGACCTCAGCCAAGGCGGACTTTTATACCGCCCTGCGTTCAGGGACCGACATCGCCTTTTTGGGTGGGATGATCAACTACCTCATCAGCAACAACCTGTATAACAAGGAGTATCTAGCGTATTACACCAACGCCAGCTTCATCCTGGGCAAGAAGTTCGGCTTCAAGGATGGGCTTTTTTCTGGCTACAACAAGAAGACCAGGTCTTACGATAAGTCCTATTGGGCCTTTGATAAGGATAAAAAGGGTATTCCCAAGAGAGACCACAGCCTCAAGAATTCGCGCTGCGTGTTCCAACAGCTGAAGAAACACTTTTCCCGCTATAATCTCAAGAAGGTCTCGTCAATTACGGGTACACCCAGGGCAGACCTGGAAAAGGTCTACAAGACCTATGCGGCTACCGGCAAGAAGGGTAAGGCCGGTACCATCATGTACGCCATGGGTTGGACCCAGCACACCGTAGGCGTCCAGAATATTCGGACCATGGCCATGATCCAGTTGCTTCTGGGCAACATGGGAGTTGCCGGCGGCGGTGTCAATGCCCTGCGCGGCGAGTCCAACGTCCAGGGCTCCACGGACCACTGCCTGTTATGGCACATTTGGCCCGGCTATCTTAAAACGGCCAGAGCATCCAACACTTCTTTGGATGCCTACAACAAGAAGTGGACTCCGAAGACCAACGATCCACTCAGCGCCAACTGGTGGGGGAACTATGCTAAATACTCAGTGAGTTTCCTCAAGTCCATGTTTGGTGAAAATGCAACTCCATTCAACGGTTTTGGCTACGATTGGATGCCCAAGGTCGATGATGGCAAGACCTATTCCTGGCTGGATCTGTTTGATGCCATGTATAGGGGTGAGTTCACCGGCTTTTTTGCCTGGGGTCAGAACCCGGCCTGTTCCGGTGCCAATGCCAACAAGAACCGCGAGGCATTCACCAAGCTGGACTGGATGGTAAACGTCAACCTATTTGAAAACGAGACCGGCTCTTTCTGGGAGGGTCCGGGTATGGATCCCAAGAAGATCAAGACCGAGGTCTTTTTCCTGCCCTGCGCTGCTCCTGTGGAGAAGGAAGGCTCAATTACCAATAGTGGCCGTTGGATGCAGTGGCGCTACAAAGCGGCTGATCCTCTCGGAGATGCCCTACCCGATGGTGACATTATGGTTGAGCTCATGGACAAGATCCGCAAGCTCTACCGGGTAGAGGGAGGAGCTTTTCCTGAGCCCATCCTGAACCTCAAGTGGGATTACACCACCAACGGCAAGTTCGATGCCCATAAGGTGGCCAAGGAGATCAACGGCTACTTCCTGGCGGATGTAACCGTCAAAGGGAAAATGTACGGGGCGGGTACCCTGGTACCCAGTTTTGCCTTCTTGCAGGCTGACGGCACCACCTCCTCGGGCAACTGGCTCTACTGCCAGAGTTACACCGAGAAGGGCAACATGGCGGCGCGCCGCAGCACCCAGGATAAATCCGGCATCGGCCTCTACTCCGAGTGGTCCTGGTGCTGGCCGGTAAACCGTCGGATCATCTACAACCGGGCTTCGGTGGACCGTTACGGTAAACCGTGGGATAAAGAGCATCCGGTCATCAGCTGGACGGGCAAAGGTTGGGCCGGCGATGTGCCTGACGGTGGCTGGCCGCCCATGCTAACCGCTGACGGCAAGCTGAATCCCAAGACCAAGTACCCCTTCATCATGAAGCCCGACGGTAATGCTCACGTGTTCGGGCCGGGTCGCGCCGATGGGCCCTTTCCGGAGCACTATGAGCCTCTGGAGTGTCCCATTGAGAAGAACTTGATGAGTGGACAGTTCATCAATCCCACCATCAAGGAGTTCGGGACTGACGCTGACACCCGGGCCACCTGCGATCCGCGCTACCCAATAGTTGCCACCACTTACCGGGTCACCGAGCACTGGCAGTCAGGTGTTATGACCAGGTGGCAGCCGTGGTTGCTTGAGACACAGCCCCAGTCCTTCTGCGAGATGAGTGAAGAGCTGGCGAAGCTCAAAGGGATCAAGAACGGTGATAAGGTGACTGTGGAGTCGGCGCGTGGAAAGGTGGAAGCGGTGGCCATAGTGACCATACGTTTCAAACCTTTCAAAATTGCCGGTACCACTATTCATCAGGTGGGCTTGCCCTGGTGTTTTGGCTGGGTTACTCCCAAAGATGGCGGTGACAGTTCCAACTTGCTCACTCCTTCCATCGGTGATCCCAATACCAAGATCCCGGAAACCAAAGCCTTCATGGTGAACGTTAGAAAGGCATAAAAGGAGGTGAGACCTGTATGGCTGACAAATCGTTTTTCATAGACACCACCAAGTGTACGGCTTGCCGAGGCTGCCAGGTGGCCTGTAAGCAGTGGAACAAGCTGCCGGCCACCAAGACCTACAATTGGGGGAGCTTCCAGAACCCAGCAGATCTCTCCTTCAGTACCTTTAAGTTGGTACGGTTCCGAGAGGTGGAATCCGGGGGCAAGGTCAAGTGGTACTTCTTCCCGGATCAGTGCCGGCACTGTCTCGAACCCCCGTGTAAAGACACCGCGGAGGGTTTTGTTGACGGGGCCGTCATCCAGGATGAGTCTACGGGTGCCGTCATTTATACGGGCAAAACCCGGATGTTGAGCTCCTCGGCCTTTGAGGAGGTCCGGCAGTCATGTCCATACAATATACCCCGGCAGGATCCAGGCACTGGCCTGGTATCCAAATGCACCATGTGTTTCGACCGAGTGGGGAATGGCCTTCTTCCTGCATGTGTCAAGGTCTGCCCCACTGGGACCATGAACTTTGGTAACAGGGGTG
>CBFDBW010000036.1:0-12748 GCA_965603145.1 uncultured Syntrophobacterales bacterium | reverse complement strand
TGAGCCACCGATTCCGGAATGTCCATAGGACCTTGAGCACAGCCACAAACGAAGATTCCGGCGCGGGTAGTATCCAAAGGGGCTAGAGGATCTGTTTTGAAGAAACCGTTTTCATCCAGATCCAATCCCATGAGTTCGGCCAGTTTTGGAGTCCCTGCCGAGGGAACACAGGCTGTGGCCAACACCACCATATCGAAAGTTTCGTGCTCAACCTTTCGGGTGGTGGTGGACTCATACCAGACTATTGGATTGTGGGCGTCACCCTTGGTGATCTCTGCGACACGGCCCCGAATGTATTGAATATTCGATGATTTACCGCCGCGCAATTTATATTCTTCAAAACCACGACCTACAGCTCGCAAGTCCATGCAAAATATGGAAGAGGTGGTCTCATTGTCATGTTCGTAAGCAATCATGGCCTCTTTGACCGAATGCATGCAGCAATATGAAGAGCAAAACCGATTGAAACGGAAATCCCGGGAACCCACACACTGGATAAAAGCAAGTTTCTTGGCCGTGTGAGCGGCCGCCTCCTTCTTCTTCAAGGGAGCAAGCTTCTCCTCCGCCACGGCTGCTTTTTCGGCGAGTGAGGCCCAACGCTCGAAATCACCATCTTCCCCTGCCTTACCAGCCTTGAACTCCTTGACGAACTCAGCAGTCTTCTTGCCGTGCTTTTCTTCCAACTTGTCAATCTGGCGGTTGAACTTTTTAAGATCCTTATCCAGCAGGGCGATCTCAACCCGTAGGGCCAACTCCGAGGGACGATCCAGGTGGCCGTGGGTGGGACCGCTGGCACTCAGGAGCCGTTCGAGTTCCATAGCGGTGACCACATTGTCAATGCGGCCGTAGCCATATTCTGGAATCACCGACGGATCGAAGACGTCATAGCCGGTGGCCAGAACAATTGCACCCACCTCCAGGTCAACAAAATGATCTTGCTGCTCGTAATCAACAGCGCCTGCCTGACAGACCTTGGCGCAGATGCCACACTTTTTGCCCTGGCCCAACTGGCGGCAATTTTCGGCATCAATGCAGTGGGTTGAGGGAATACCCTGGGGGAAGTACTTGTAGATGGCCGTGCGTTCCCCCAGCCCGATGTTGTACTCATCCTCCACTTTGGAGGGGCACTTCTCGACACAGGCGCCGCAGCCGGTACAGAGATCTTCGTTCACATAGCGGGCTTTCTTGCGCACCTTGAGTTGAAAAGCACCCACTTCACCGCTCACCTCTTCAACCTGGCTGTAGGCCAGGAGATTGACTTTGGGATGCCGACCGGCATCCAGCAACTTGGGCGAGAGAATTCAGATGGCGCAATCGTTCGTGGGAAAGGTCTTGTCCAGCTGCGCCATCTTGCCGCCAATGCACGGCAGCGTTTCCACCAGGTGGACCTGGATACCCATCTCGGCTAAATCCAGGGAGGCCTGAATGCCGGCGATGCCGCCGCCGAGTACCATGACATCGTTACTCACAGTTCACCTCTCAAAATGAGCTAAAATGCCTAAAGTTAGAAGCAGTTCAGATTAAATCCGCAATCTGCAATCCGAAATCCGAATTCCTTTACTTAATCGACTCTGCCAGCAATGAGGTCAGATCCTTGAGTTCAAGACCCATGTCAAGATTACTCAGGGCGCAGGTCAGGTGGATCTGACACTTCTGACAGGCGGTGATCAGGGTCTTTGCACCGGTGGCCTCGGCCTCCTTCAGTCTCTCCACCTGGATCTGCTTGGACCCGGTGGAGCAGTTTGCCCAGCCACTGGTGCCGCAACAGACCGCGTTCTCGCGGTTTCTCTCCATCTCAACAAAGTTGTCCCCGGCCAGTTTTCGCAAAATGCTGCGGGGACCGTCGTAGACTTTTGCCATGCGGCCCAGTCTGCACGGGTCGTGATAGGTGATAGGGCCCACACTATTTTCCACACTGATGGAACCTTCCTCGAGCATCTGGGCTACAAGATCATGAAAGTGGACGATTTCAAAACCGAGATCTCCAAAGTGCTCTGTGTAGTGTCGTTTAAAGGTGTAAAAGCCCTCAGGACAGTTGAATACTACCCTTTTGGCGCCGGAGGCGCGGATGACTTCGAGATTGTGAGAGGCCAGTTTTTCAAAGGTTTCCACCTGACCATTCCATAACATGTCGTGACCGCAGCAGTGTTCATCGTCACTGACCACAGGTTCAATTCCAGCACCGTTGAGAATTTTGATAATGTTCTGGCTGACCGAAAGGCTGTCCACCCCAAGGTAGCGAAAAATAACCTGAAAATAGGGCATGCAGCCCACAAAGAAAAAGGTGTCACCTTTTTCCGCCACCTTACCTGCTTCTCTAGCCCAATCGGTTTTCCTTTGGTTAATCCCCTGGGTCTGGAGCTCCATGATGGTCTGGAGCATACCGTGATGGGAATAGGCGGGTTGGGTCCCGAGTTTCATGGCCTCCTCCCGAAGCAGGCGCATAAATTCCGGGAAATCAATACTTGAGGGGCAGCGCTCGAAACAGCGGCTACAGGTGAGGCAGGACCAGAGATCGCGGTCTTTTAGCAATTCGTCGCCCAGTCCGAGAAGGGCCTTTTCCACAATGATTCGCGGAGAGAAGCTGGGAAGAACTCTCGATACCGGACAGCTTCCCGTGCACACCCCGCAGTCCAGACAATAGTAAGTTTGAGTGGCTTGGGCAGCGTCTTCAATGTTCATGCGGCTACTCCCAGGGGATTCTTTCCCAGGTCTTTGACTTTTTGGGTAAAGGAAGTGACGATTTCGGCAAAGCGTCCGCCTTCAGCAGATGAGACCCACTCCAGGGCCAGTCTTTCATTGTCAATGCCCATCAGATCCAGCAGTTCGCGGGTCATGTCGATGATCCGTTTGGCTTTTTCATTACCATCCTGGTAATGGCAGTCGCCGATGTGTCAGCCGCTCACCAGAACGCCGTCGGCCCCCATCTGGAAGGCTTTGAGAACAAAGTCCGGGGAGATCCGGCCCGAACACATGACCCGAATCACCCGGATATTGGGCGGATACTGCATCCTACTAACACCGGCTAGATCTGCGCCGGCATAGGCGCACCAGTTACAACAGAAAGCGATAATCTTGGGTTCAAATTCACCAGCCATGAGCACATTCCCTTCTTAATTAGGATGCTTTTTAACGCTATGCGCTTGGCGCTATGCGCTCTGCGTTATTCACACAGTGCAGCCTCTACCATGGTGAGCACCTCATGGTCGGTGAAGTGTCGTATAGCGGCGGCTCCGGTTGGGCAGGCCACGGCACAGGCACCGCAACCTTTGCAGAGCACCTCCTGGATCTGAGAAACTAGGACGCCTTCACCGACATCCACTAATTCTGGGGCACCGTAAGGGCATACCTCCAGGCATTGGCCGCAGCCACGGCAGAGGCTCTGGTCCACAGTGGATACCACACCCTCCACGGCGATTTTATTCTGGGCCAACACGGTGGCTGCACGGGCCGCGGCTCCCAATCCTTGGGAGATGGCTTCGTCAAGGGGTTTTGGCGAGTGGGCCAGGCCACAAACGAATACCCCTTCCGCGGCGAAATCAATAGGTCGAAGTTTAACGTGCGCTTCCACAAAAAAACCATCCTCATTCACCGGCACTCGAAAGAGCTGGGCTAGAGGATTTTCCTGAGGTGGGACAATAGCCGTGGCCAGTACCAAGAGATCTGGTCGAACCCCTATCTGGCGCTGAAGGATGTAGCTGGTGAACTGAACCTGAAGACCGTTGTCGTCCTTGGCTACTGTCAGACCCTGGTCAAAGTCATAGCGGATGAAGGTAACTCCTTTAGCTCGAGCCTCGCGATACAGATCCTCACGTAAGCCGTAAGTGCGCAGATCTCTGTAGACGATAAAAACATCCATCTCTGGATTGGTATCCTTCAACTTCAAAGCACTCTTGACTGAATGGGTGCAGCAAACTTTCGAGCAATATGGTCTTTCCGGGATTCGTGAGCCGACACATTGGATGAAAACTGCTGAGCGTATGTCCTGCAGGGATGGATCATTGTCAATGAGTTTCCTGTCCAGTTCCAGCGAGGTCAGAACGCGAGGGTCCTCACCATGGAGATACTGCTCTGGCTTTAGTTCTGAAGCACCCGTTGCGATAATGGCAACTCCGTGATCAAGCAGTTTCTCTGTGCCATTCGTTGTAACAGTGGAATGAAAATTCCCGACAAACCCATCCACATTGGTCAGTTCTGCATCCAAATAGACGTCGATCTTCTCTTGGGACTCAACATCTTGGATGAGTTCGGCCAGATATTGCTGAACATTCTCACCTTTCCAGGTCTCGAGGAGGTTTCGGGCTTGGCCTCCCAGGGTGGTGCTCCTTTCAATGAGATGGGTGTGGTATCCTTGTTCTGCCAGATTTTTAGCAGCGATCATGCCTGACACGCCTCCGCCTATTACCATAGCAGAATGTTTAACCTCTATCTCAGGGTTAGACAGGGGTTCTAGGAGGCCGACTCTGGCTACGGCCATACGCACCAGATCCCTGGCCTTTTCGGTGGCGCTGTCAGGATCATTGCTATGGACCCAGGAACACTGATTACGGATGTTGCCCATCTCAAAAAGATATTTATTGATTCCCGCGTCTAAGAGGGTTTCCTGGAAAAGCGGCTCATGGGTCCGCGGGCTGCAAGCGGCCACGACTACCCGATTCAATCCCTGCTGTTTAATGACTTGGGTCATTTTCTCTTGAGTGTCTTGGGAACAGCTGAAGAGATTCTCTTCCACGTACACCACATCCGGTAGGGTTCGCGCATATTCGGCGACGGTTGCAACATTCACTACACCGGCAATATTCGTTCCGCAATGACAGATAAAAACTCCTATTCGAGGTGGCTCGCCACTTACATCAGTCTCCTCAGGTATTTCCCTTGTCTGAGTCAGTGAAAAGCGGGATTCAGCGAGCACTGCCTCAGCCGCAGCAGCACAGGCGCTCGATTCTATGACCGATTGAGGAATGTCCTTGGGCCCTTGGAAGGCGCCACATACGTAGATACCAGGCTTGGAGGTCTGAACCGGTTCAAAGCTACTTGTGGAGGCAAAATTGTACGGATCGAGCTCAATGCCCAGTTTACCGGCTAGATCCACTGCTTCGTTTGGAATTCCAAGGCCCACAGACAGGACCACAATATCAAACTCTTCTTCAACCCTCCTCCCACCTTCATCGGTATGGCGGATAAGCAGGCTTCCAGTATTATCAACCGGTGTGATTGTGCTGATTTTGGATTTTACGAATCGAACCCCAGACTCCTCAGCTCGGTTGTGGTATTTCTCAAAATCTTTCCCGTGGGTGCGCATGTCAATGTAGAAGATTGCCGTATCCAGTGCGCCTTTTACATGTTCTTTAGCCACGATTGCTTCCTTTATGGCGTAGGTGCAGCAGACAGCGGAACAATATGGCTTAGCTCCTCCATGTAGATCTCTGGAACCAACACACTGAAGCCAGGCGATTCTTTCTGGTTCCTTTCCATCCGAAGGGCGGACAAGATGGCCGTGATAGGGTCCAGATGGGGAGAGAATTCTCTCAAACTCCATTGAGGTTACGACATTGGGATGTTTTGTATAATCATAGATGTCATACTGGGCCGGATCGAATGGTTTGGAGCCGGTGGCCAAAACAATGGCGCCGACTTCAAGTTCCACTTCTTCATCCACCTGGGTGTGATCGATGGCACCTGTGGGGCAGAAGTCCGCACAGATCTTGCAGTCACCGGTAAGGAAATGGGCACACTTGGATCTGTCTATAGCCGGAACGTTGGGAACGGCCTGGGCATAGGGCACATAAATGGGTTTTCGCCCTCTCAATCCCTCATCATATTCCGATAGTATTGGTCGTATCTCTTTAGTGGTTATCTCAGGGAGCTGGATATGGCCGGTGGGGCAGATAAAGTCACAAGCGCCACAGGCCACACACGCTTCAGAATGCTTGTCGAACGGTGTCGCCACCTCCATTTCTGTACCGCGGCCGGAAAAGTCAATTGCCCGAGCACCTATCCTCTCGCACATTCGGACGCACAGCCCACAAAGAATGCAGGTGTCGTCGTCCAGTTTGAATCTGGGTTCGCCGACTCCGAACTGTTCGGCAAGTTCTTTGACGAAGTCGTTGTTCGGGCACCGAGCCAGAAGCATCTCAACAATCATCTTCCTGTGGCGGATGACCTCCTCGCTGTCGGTCTTGACTTCCATGCCCTTCCAAACCGGATAGTTGCACGAGGTCACAAATCTTGTTCTCCGGCCGTCGAAGAGCTCGACCGTACAGATACGACATAACCCGGCCGGTTCAAGGGCTTTGTGATTGCAGAGGGTGGGGATGTGAATGTTGTTTTGCTCTGCAACCTGGTGGATAGTTGCGCCCTCTTCAGCCTGGACTTCCTTCCCGTTGAGCGTAAACTTTACCATCACTGTTTCCTTGCTATACGTGTCACTTAATGAGTATCGCGTCGAACTTACACGCCTCGTAGCAGATAGTGCAGTGGATACACTTTTCCTGGTCAATGGTATGGGGCTCTTTCTTCTCGCCGTAGATAGCTTCCTGTGGGCACTTTCTAAAACAGACGTGGCAGCCGTTGCAGGTCTCCTCGTCAATCTCATAATAGAAGAGCCCTTTACAGACTCCGGCACGGCACTTCTTGTGGTGAATGTGCTCTAAGTATTCATCCCGGAAATACGTCAAGGTGGTTAAGATAGGGTTGGCAGCAGTGCCACCAAGAGCGCATAGAGAAAGCTTATGCAGTGTATCAGCAATATCCTCCAGCAACTCTATGTCACCATCCTTTCCCTCACCCGCACATATGTCAGTAAGCACCTGGAGTAGTCTAGTGACGCCCTCTCTGCAGGGAACGCATTGGCCGCAAGATTCTTCCTGAAGAAATTCGAGGAAGTATCTAGCAACATCCACCATGCAGTTGTCCTGGTCCATGACAATCATTCCTCCTGAACCCATCATGGAGCCAGCTTGGGTGAGTTTCTCGAAGTCCACAGGCAGGTCAAGAAGTGCTTCAGGGATACATCCACCGGAAGGCCCGCCGGTCTGCACGGCCTTAAACTTCTTGTTTTTGAGAATGCCCCCCCCGATGTCGTAAATGATAGTCCTGAGAGAGGTGCCCATGGGCACTTCCACCAGACCAGTGTTCTTTACCTTGCCCACTAAAGAGAAGATCTTGGTGCCCTTACTTTTTTCGGTGCCGATAGAGGCATAGTAGTCCGCACCCTTGCTTATTATCAGTGGAACGTTGGCCCAAGTCTCAACATTGTTCAAGGTGGACGGCAGTTCCTGATAACCCTTCTCCACCGTATGAATATATTTAGCTCTGGGCCTACCAACTTTTCCTGCCAAAGAGCGCATAAGAGCTGATGACTCTCCACAGACAAAAGCCCCGCCACCGCGACTTATTTTGACTTTGAAATCAAAGCCGGAACCGAGAATATCTTCGCCCAGTAAGCCACAATCTTCGGCCTGCTTTATGGCTATGTCTATGTTTTTGACAGCGAGCGGATACTCGTTTCTTACATAGATGAAACCTTCGTTGGAACCAATGGCATAGGCCCCGATAACCATGCCCTCGAGTACACTGTGCGGGTTTCCCTCGAGGAGACTTCGATCCATATAAGCGCCAGGATCGCCCTCGTCGGCATTGCACATAACGTACTTTGGCTCACCATGGGCCTTCCGACATGAATCCCATTTTATTCCAGTGGGGAAGCCGCCGCCTCCACGTCCCCTAAGTCCGGACTTTTTTATGGTATCAATGACTTCTTCGGGCGACATGCTGAAGAGGGTCTTGGGCAAGGCCGAATAGCCTTCCATGGCAATGTAGTCATCAATATTGGTGGGATCGATGAGGCCGTTGTTTCCGAATATAAGGCGGTGCTGGTGGCTATAGAATGGAACCTCCGCTTCTCTGGAGATCTTTTGTTTGGATACCGGATCTTTATAAATGAGACGCTCGACAAGTTGTTTGTTAACAAGGGTTTCGGCCACAATCTCAGGAACGTCCTCTACCTTTACTTGGTAATAAAAGGTCCCCTCGGGATGAATAACCATGATCGGGCCTTTTTCACAAAACCCGTGACATCCCGTAACTTTTATGTCCACCTTCTCCTTCAGGCCGTTTTGAGAAATCTCCTTCTCCAAAGCATCCTTGACCTCATCTGTTCCGTAGGCGCCACAGCCTGAGCCAGCGCAAAGGGAAATAAGAAGATGTTGGGGATCGCGTTGCTTCTGAAGCTGCTCTCTGTGGCTTTCCAAGTCTTTCTGGCTTTTTAGTCTATTCATCACACTCTCATGCTTTGAGTCTCGTTTCTTCAGCTATCTTTTTCGTATTGCTCTACTAGATTCAGGGTCTTGTTCCTGTCCAATCCCCCGTGGGACTTTTCGTTTACCATAATAACAGGCCCCAAGGCACAGCAACCTACACATCTCACTGTCTCAAGAGTAATCTGGAGGTCCTCGGTGGTCTCACCCTCATGTATCTCAAGCTTTTGCTCAATGGTTTCCTTAATCTTCTCTGCGCCGCGGACGTGGCAGGCCGTCCCAGTACAAACGTTGAAGACATATTTTCCCCTTGGGGTTAAGCTGAAGGCTTTGTAAAAGGTAGCCACGCTGTAAAGGTGGGATATGGGAAGATTCAACCTTTTGGCTACATAGTCTAAAGTTTTTTGGGGGAGATAATTGTACTTCGCGGTAACGTCCTGCAAGATCATGATGATGTTTTCTGGGTCGTAGTCATTTTGCTGGAGGACGCTGTCAAGAAACTCAGAATCCGAAAGATTTGTTTCCACTGGGGTAACTCCTGCTGCACTTGTCATCTACGCTACCTCAAATTTGGCTCTAATTCAGGTCTGCTGCTATTGCTGGTCATCGATCTCTTTGGGATACGGCTCATTTGTCACCGGGCAGTTCGCATAGCAGATTCCGCAGCCGGTGCAGAGATCAGGATCAACATATCGCGCTCGCTTCCTGACCTTCACCTTAAAGCTACCACTCTCCCCTTCGACCTTTGTCAAATCCGCATAGGTGATGACCTCTATGTTCAGGTGCCGGCCGACCTCGACCAGTTTGGGGGAGATGATTCACATGGCACAGTCATTGGTAGGAAAGGTCTTGTCGAGTTGAGACATAACCCCACCGATGGCGGGGGATTTCTCTACCAGGTAAACGTAGTACCCGGCATTTGCCAAATCGAGAGCGGCTTGCATTCCGGCTATACCACCGCCCAATACCATCACTGCGCCCGTCTTGTTATTTGTCATTTGTTACTCTCCTTTACAGCGCTTCACTACAAATACATCGGGCCGATAGGCTTTCATGCTTTCATAGCCTCTTGGATGTTCTCTGGTGCAGCCAAATAGTTCTCTATCACATCGATGGGGATCTGGTTCATCTTCAAACCCAGGGTTTCTTCACCTAGCCCCATACTCAGACCAAGAAGTTGAGGGTAGAGAATGGCGGGCAAGTGATGCTCGCCAGTTCGTTCCGAAGCAATGGCTTTTTGAACCGTGTCGAACTGAAGCTGACAGTAAGGGCAAGCAGTACACAGGTAATCAGCACCATGTTGCTTGCCGTCTGTGAGTTTTCTTTGAGTTAAATCCATAGAAAGCTCATCGTTCACTCCCAACAAAGGGGCACCGCAACATTCCAGTTGAGTTGGCCAGTAGATACTGTCTGCTCCGGTGGCCTCAACCAATTGGTCAAAGATGGAAGGGGCTAGCGGATCGTCAAATTCGACTATCTGGCTTGGCCTCAGAGCATGGCAGCCATATTGGGTGGCAATCTTCAGACCTGCAAAGGTTCTCTCAATCTTCTCTTTAATAGATGCAATACCCACTTCATGGTAGAGTACTGAAAGAAAATGCTTTACCTCGATACTGCCGTCATATGACAATTCCTCTTTCTTAAGGATGCTATTGGTTTCTTCCCGGAGGGAGGAATCTTCTTTCAGGAGATGGTCGGCCATCTTAAGACTGCCATAACAACATTTGCACAGACTCATCATGTTGAGCTTCTCTCTGGCAGCCAAGGCCAAGTTTCGGGCTGAAAACAGGATAAAGGTCTTAAAATCTATATTTCTCACTGGATAGCCACAACAATTGAACTGTCTGATGTCCACCAATTCCACGCCGAGTCGCGGTAGAATTGCTCTTGATGATGTTTCGTACTGACTAAGATGGGCTGGAATTTGGCAGCCGAGAAACAGGGCAAATTTCATGAGCTTTGTCCTATCTAGTTTGACATCAAGGTCATTGACTTGAGCCCATTTTTGTCGGATCAACCTCGCTCTTGGCGAGAACGATCCGACCTACGACTGAAATTTGGATGCTTACCGTAGGTCGGGTGGTTTCCGCCTCGGCGGAGTTCACCCGACAAAGAGCGGCTAGAAGATGTTTACGTCGATACCGTTGGCTGTGGCATATTATCTTTTGCATGCCTGATTGCTCGATTTTTGAGCTCATAGAGAACATCCGTGACCCGCACTCCCTGGGGACATGTTTCCTGACACTGATAGCACGTCAGGCAATCCCAAAGCATGCTGGAACCAAAGGCCAGATCTTTTAGTCCCAATGCGCACGAATGCATGATTTGATGCGGCAGCAACCCCAAAACCTCCTGCGGATCCTCGAAGTTGGCCACAACCGGACATGCAGTTGTACAGGACTCACAGCCAAAACAAACAGAAAACGTGTTTGCTTGATCGGATAAGCCGAGTCCGTTCTTAAACTCCCTGTCAGAGGGCGTCAAAGACAAGACTTTGTCAGGTTTACTAATCAGATCGCATTCAACGGCGATGGCCTCTCTCGCTCGAGTCAACGGCGCTGGGTAACCATCGTGAGCCAACTCTTCTCTCATCAGCCCACGGTAGTAAGAGAAGGGAGAGAGACTAAGAAACTCGGCATAGCTCTTGCGCAACAGGGCCTCCCGGACGTTGAACCATAGATCCTGCAAATTGATGCCCACGGGGCAGACGACCGTGCACCGACGGCAATTCGTGCAGAGATAGATACCTTCCTGAATATGTTTGAGCTGTTGGGCACTGAGATCCTTCCCGGCGGCAAGGGCCTTCACTGAGGCGATTTTCTCAGATGGAAGAATGTTAAGGTTGGGAATTGTCTCAAAGGCAACGCCAACGGAACAGTTGACGCTGCAGGTGCAACAGTGGGTACAGGCATCAAGCTCCATCACCTGCCGGGTGGCAATATTCGCCGGGTGTGATGTCCCCTTATCCATGACAGCATTAGTCAAAAGACTCAGCGGACTGGCAACAATGTGGAACATCTTGCTGAAAGGCAAATAGGCCAATCCCAGCCAGCAAGCGAGAAAATGGATATACCAAAGAATGGTGGGCAACTTGGCCCGATCTAAGCCCAAGGCTATGGGCGTGATAATCTTGGCTGTTGCGTAGCCCAGAAATGCCGAATGCGGGCGGGAGTGGCATTCTACACAAGTCATTTCATGGGATTCCCTTCCCAGTTCCAAAATATCCGCATCAAAAGGTCCCTTGACCTTGGGAGAGACCACGGCAAATTCTTGAACCCAATAGGCCTCGAGAGCTTGCAGTTCTTCTTCATCGGGTTGAATAGTGTATTCCTCCACCATGCTCTGGTAGCTGGAATAAGAAGTAATTTTGGTACCCTCCAGCAGTACGCCCGAGATCATGATAACGGCTAGGATAATGATGGAGTAATGGTCTTGTCCACCGGTTCTTAGGCGGGAAACCTTTAGAATAAAGCGACGATAGAGAGCGATAGCTATACCAATGAGAACAAAGAAGCCAAATAAGTCCCGCAAAAACATGAACGGGTTGATTGTTGAGTAGTACTCTGGAAAGAGGGCCGAGGTTACAAAATTATCCAGAGCATGCATCAATAGGAGCAGCATGAAACCTAGGTATAGACAGATGTGCATAAGCCATCTCAGAAAATCCTCCCTCAATACCCTTACCTGCAGGATTACATCAAGCACAAGGACCCGTAAAAGAGTGAGAAATTTTCCACTGAATAAGGTCGAGCTTATCCCCCCGATGGCAGCAGCGACTCTTGTCGAAGTTGGGGTCTGTGAAGCATCCGGACCAATTCGGTAGCGAAACCAGGTTGAGATTTTATAAAGCAGACCAACTCCGAAAATTGCCAAGGCAACGTAAAGCGAAATAGTGAAAAACATAAGCCTATTTTCCTTGAGTTAGAAAGAATCTAGATTGACTAAACAAGGCTTGAGTATAGCGTGTGTTCGAGAGCAGACAATGCAGAGAATACCTCTCAAATTGAGCTGCCACTTTCAAGCAAAACTGAGCCCATGGTTCCCTTGGCGGTCATGTTTGCTTCTAACACCAGGTAAATCGGAACAATAGGCTGATCTTGGTAAGTATATATGGCACATTGAAAAGCGGCCGAAGCCTCCAGGCTTGCGTGCTAAGACTACATTTTCTAGTATGGAGGCTATTGGTTGTCAAGAAAAATGTGAAGTTCATCTTGATCTCGTCAACCCATTTGTGCATTTTGTCACGCGCGCTCTATTTTAACCAATAGCCATGTGAAAATCAATTGTAAATGGTTATATCCAAATCAATTGACTTTTACACCAACATCAGAACGCAATTCCGCTTTACAGGCGGTTTCGCGCTCGCTGCCATTCATGTGGAACAGCTGGCTTTTTTTGATTCAGTAGTTTTTATCTTTTTCCACTTTATATTCTTGATAATCTCCGCTCTTTTTGTAATAAAGGTGGATCGGATGTTTCGGGCGAGACGA
>CBFDBW010000035.1:0-12823 GCA_965603145.1 uncultured Syntrophobacterales bacterium | reverse complement strand
AAAGTTGGGGAGCACCGCCACACTCCAGAAATCGAGCAAGAACTCAGCAGCCTTGCTGGAAGATCCATCAAGGTGGTGTTTACCCCGCATTTGGTTCCTATATCGAGGGGGATTTTGACCACTCTTTATGCGAACCTTTCCGGAAGGGTGAACGACGAGGAGATCGAGGGTATTTACCAGAAAGCTTATGGTAACGCCCTTTTTGTCAGGGTTTTGAATCCAGGGCAACTGCCCTCTACCCTACACGTCCGGGGAACCAACTACTGTGATATCGGTTGGCGGTTAGAGCCTCGTACCGGTAGAATCATCGCCATCTCCGCCATCGACAATTTGACCAGGGGCGCGTCTGGTCAGGCCATCTGCAACATGAACCTGATGTTTGGTTTCGATGAGGATGAGGGCCTTAAACTTCGGGTTTGGCAGCCGTAGTCGCAAGGCCTGGAGGCTTTGCGGTCCAGGCGCTAAGTAGGAGGCAGTAGGCGATCCGGAACGTTGGGGAGAAAGGGCGACGCGGTGACGCGGTGAAACAAATGATATATGATTAATCACCCATGACCCATGACCAGAGAAAGAACTACAAACTAGTCCTCGAATATGACGGCTCAAACTACCACGGGTGGCAGCGCCAGAGGGGTGTGCTGACCATCCAAGAGGTCGTGGAAACGCGTCTGGCGATTATGACTCAGGCTCCGGTTCGATTGACAGGAGCCGGTAGAACCGACGCTGGTGTCCATGCCAGAGGCCAGGTAGCCAACTTCTTCAGTGAAACCAGGATTCCCCCGGAGAGACTACGACGTGGTTTAAATGGCCTGCTTCCGGATGACATTATTGCCCTGGAATTGACTCTGGTGCCTAATCGGTTTCATGCTCGCTTCCAAGCACGTAGCAAGGTCTATGAATACCGGATCTATAACGGACCGCTGCCGCCGGCCTTGGGGAGGCAGTACGGGTGGCATATTGGGCAACCACTGGGATGGGATTCCATGGAACGATGTCTGAAGCTCCTTGAAGGAAGACATGATTTTTCTTCATTCCGGGCAACGGGGAGCAGTGTTCGGAGCAGTGAGAGAATAGTCCTGTCCACTGGGATTGCCCCGGTAGGAGAAGATATTCAGGCCATCACCATCGAGGCCAACGGATTCCTCAGATACATGGTGCGCAACATAGTTGGCACTTTGGTGGAGGTGGGACGGGGAAAGCTCACAGTGGAAGAGTTTTCTGCGGTTGTGGCCGCCTGCGACCGAAAACAAGCGGGAATGACAGCACCGGCTCGGGGCCTCTGCTTGCTGGAGGTTCGGTATTAAGGAACGCATAGAGCATTGCGCCAAGCGCATAGCGTTTTTCCAGCGGGCAGGAGGCAACAGCCAAATCAATAAGGTCGAAAGTTCCAGGTTTAAGGTTCCAAGTCTGCAGACTAATCTTATGCCGAATTTCTAGCCTTGAGACTTGGAACCTAAAACTCTGAACTTCATGATATTTTGTACGTGTCGTAATATGTGTCAATTGAAGCACTGAACGAACAAGCGACCTGCCGGTGTTTTTGTCGAGCCGCACTGAGTGAACCCAACCAAGTACTATAAGTGCAAACATGGCGACTCCAAAAGTGTACCGGAACACGAAAAAGCCACATCTCGCTGCGATGAAATTTGCCTTGACCAAGAAAAGTTGTTTCCCTAGGTTTGAATTATTGTTAGTGATTTTAGATATTAACTTACCTTTTCCCTATTAAATTGTTGGGGCTGCCGGGTGGGATGGGTCTTAAGGCCCTTGGTCTGTATTTTGCATAAATAACCCCGAGACCGAGATTGAAAAATCCTGCTAGCCTGGATATTGCACGAATTGCCGTCTCGAGATGGTGGAGAAAGGTATGCCACGTGCAGCGCAGGTGCTTGCACCGCGTGCCGGGTCATCGCAGGGGGTTGGAGCCGAACCGTAGGTTTCAACAGTACGTCGCTGGATGAGCTTGTCCTGTCTGTCCCGGGCATAGTCCCGGGGAGCGTCGCCGAAGGAACACGCGAGGACGCCCGGGCTCCGGCTCCGCTTCCAGCCTGTAGGCTTACAGGCCGGAGGGTAGAGCCTACAGTTCGGAGAGAAGGACGGTCATATCAGCGGTCGCAGCAGGCCATTCATGAAATATCCGAGCTAGGGGAGGTAAGGTCCTTAGATGGCGCAAAAGCTGGGCAATTTCTTGATGCGTGAGGGGTTGATCACACCCGAACAGCTGGATAGCGCACTCCAAGAGCAAAAGGCCAACGGGGGCATGCTGGGAAGCAACCTCGTGAAGATGGGATATATCGAAGAGGCCGAGCTCATGGAGTTCCTGAGCAAGCAATTCGGTGTGCCCTCCACCGATCCTTCTAAACTGGACCTTGATTCTGACGTGATCGAGATGATACCCGGGAACATCGTCCAGAAATATAAGATCGTTCCTATCTCTTTGGAGGGGCAGACGCTGACCATTGCCATGGTGGATCCCTCCAATATTTTCATCATTGATGACATTAAATTTCTCACCCGGAAAAATATCCGCGTTACGGTAGCAACAGAGACTTCGATAAAGTTGGCCATGGACATATTCTACGATGCTGGCGCTTCCCTGGAAGATGTTATGAGTGAGTTCGATGAAGAAGGGGTCGATGTGGTCGAGTCTTCTGAAGACCTCGATCTCGGGGAACTGGAAAGCGCGGCCGAGCAGGCGCCAGTGGTGAAGCTGGTTAATCTGATCCTGGTGGATGCCATCAAGAAGATGGCCAGTGACATCCACATTGAGCCCTATGAGAAGAGTTTTCGGGTACGCTACCGGATTGATGGGGTTCTTTACGAAGTGATGAAGCCGCCGATAAAGCTGAGAAATGCGCTTCTTTCGCGGATCAAGATCATGTCCAGGCTTGATATCGCAGAACGCCGCCTGCCTCAAGATGGTCGAATCAAACTCAAGACCAAGGGCAAAGAGATGGATTTCCGTGTGTCTGTGCTCCCAACGCTGTTTGGGGAAAAGATAGTGCTCAGACTTTTGGACAAATCCAATCTCCAACTGGACATGACCAAGTTGGGCTTTGAGCAAAAGCAGCTGGAAAATTTTAAAGATGCGATTTACAAGCCTTTTGGGATGGTGCTGGTGACCGGGCCCACTGGAAGCGGCAAAACCACAACTCTTTACAGTGCTCTTTCAGAATTGAACAAAGCCACAGAAAACATATCCACTGCTGAGGATCCCGTGGAGTTCAACCTGGGTGGGATCAACCAGGTGCAGATCCATGAATCCATTGGACTCACCTTCGCATCTGCCCTGCGTTCATTTCTGCGTCAGGACCCAGACATAATTATGGTGGGCGAGGTTCGTGATTTCGAGACCGCGGAAATCGCGATCAAGGCAGCGCTTACAGGCCATATGGTTCTGAGTACCCTGCATACCAATGACGCGCCAAGCACCGTCAACCGTTTGCTTAACATGGGGGTGGAGCCATTTTTGGTTTCCTCGGCTGTAAATCTTATTCTCGCTCAGCGACTGTCCCGCCAAATCTGTGCCGATTGCAAAGAGGAGTTGGAAATCCCCAAGGAGACTTTGCTGGATTTGGGCCTTCCTGACGAAGAGGTGGGTAGCTTCAAGTGCTACCATGGTACTGGTTGCCCCACCTGTAGCCAAACAGGGTATAAAGGCCGCATCGCCCTTTACGAGGTTATGCCGCTGTACGAGGAGGTTAAAGAGCTGGTTCTGGTAGGAGCTTCCAGCACCGAGATCAAACGTGAAGCAATGCGGTTAGGTATGCTGACCCTGAGGCAGTCAGGCATAAATAAACTGAAAGCAGGAATTACTACCGTGGAGGAAGTGGTCCGCTGTTCAGTGAAAGATTAGCTTGCTTTATTTTCCTCAGTTGGCAGCCATAGGCAGCAGGACAACTGCAGGGCATGAAGCGCTGGGATGGAGAAACAAGCGTGGTCATGGTGATTAGGCTGGGAGGATGTAACCATCCGCAACATTAACGCCTACTAGATTAACAAAGGAGCGACCATGCCGGAATACACATGGAGAGGGGTCAATCGTAAAGGAAAAAAGAAAAAGGGTGAGATGGAAGCTGACAGCGAAAATTTTGTTCGCCTCACCCTGAAACGTCAGGGTATTGAGCCCACTAAGATCAAACCAAAAGCCAAAGACCTATTTGAAAACGTCAAGTTTCTACAGCCCAAGGTGACTGAAAAGGAAGTCGTGATTATGACCCGCCAGTTCGCGACCATGATTGATGCGGGTCTGCCATTGGTTCAGTGTCTGGAGATTCTCTTCAGCCAGCAAGAGAATCGCACCTTTAAAAGGATACTGAAGAACATAAAAGAGGACGTTGAGGAAGGGTCCACCTTTGCTGATGCTTTGAAGCAGCATCCGGATGTCTTTGACAGCCTTTTTGTAAACCTTGTGGCCGCGGGTGAGATCGGCGGTATTTTGGATATCATTTTGAATCGGCTGGCGGCTTACATCGAGAAGGCTGCCAAATTGAAGAAAAAGGTCAAAGGAGCCATGACCTACCCAATCGTGGTTACGGTTATTGCCGTTATGGTGGTGGCGGTCATCCTTATTTTTGTGATCCCGGTGTTCGAGGCAATGTTCGCCGACTTCGGCAAATCACTACCTGTTCCCACCCAGCTAGTAGTAGCGTTGAGTGAGTTTCTCCAAAACTATATTCTCTACATCGTCGTCGGATTGGTTCTGCTCATATTTGCCTTCAGGCGATTCTATAATACTGAAAAAGGCCGAGCTCTGGTGGACAGGCTGATCCTCAAGCTTCCCGTTTTCGGCATGCTGATCCGCAAGGTTGCTGTGGCCAAATTCACCCGCACCCTGGGCACTATGATTAGCAGTGGTGTCCCAATCCTGGATAGTCTGGACATTGTAGCAGCTACTGCTGGTAATATGACCATCGAGGAGGCTATCCGGGAAACCAGGCAAAGCATCAGTGAGGGCCGGACCATCGCCGAGCCCTTGGCCGACAGTGAAGTCTTCCCGGCCATGGTTGTGCAGATGATCTCGGTGGGTGAAGCCACTGGCGCCTTGGACACCATGTTGGGCAAAATTGCCGATTTCTATGATGATGAAGTTGATGCAGCCGTTGACGCTCTCACCGCCATGCTCGAGCCGTTCATGATGGTTTTTCTGGGAGGCACCATAGGTGGTCTCGTGGTTTCCATGTATCTCCCCATATTTCAGATGGCCGGGGCCATGGGTGGCTGATCAACCATGTCTGAGCTGGAACAGGATTCGACAGAGCACAACAAAGAGCTTCTGGGGAGAATCAAGTGGCTCATGCTCCTCAGGCTGCTTTTTGCCACCTTTCTCCTTGTTGCCACCGTTGTCGTTCAGGCAAGAGCTTATCCCGCCTTCTTTAATACCTCACTTGCCTCTTTATACATTCTCACCGGGGTCATCTATTTTCTGACTCTTTGCTATGCCCTGTTGCTAGACCGCATCAAGAGATACGTTCTGTTTGCTTATGTGCAGCTCGTTTTCGATGTACTTTTCGTGACGGCATTGATCTACGTCACCGGAGGCATCGAAAGCATTTTTTCGTTCATGTACATACTCACAATTATCAATGCTGCCATCATGCTCTACCGTCGTGGAGGCCTCCTCATAGCCTCGGCTAGCAGCATAGGTTACGGTTCCCTGTTGGATCTCCAATATTTCGGAGTTGTTCATCCATATTACACTCGCGCTTCCGAGCTGATGACCTACACCATTGGCTACTACTTCTATACCCTGCTGATAAACATTGCTGCCTTTTATCTGGTGGCTTTCTTGAGCAGTTATCTGACTGAGGAACTTCGCCGCAGTAGCGCCAAGCTGAAAGCAAAGCAGTATGATTTGGACCAACTTGAACTGCTAAACCTCAATATTGTTCAAAGTATCAATAGTGGACTGATAACTCTGAACAATGAGCTAAAAATCACCTATGTCAATCCGGCAACCGAGTTGATTTTGGGGCTCAGCAATGAGGAACTGGAGGTGAGTTACATCGGTGATGTCTTCCCAGCAATTGTCCCGCGTTTGCGTCTGGGCGACCAAGGCGGAGGCAATGATGTTGTGGCTCATCGCCAGGAGGGAATTGACATTGAGTTCGATCGACGAGATGGGGCTAGGCTTCATCTGGGGTTCTCCCAATCGGTTCTCAGGGATCCAGGGGGAGACGAAATAGGATTGATTTTAGTATTTCAGGATCTCACTGAATTTCGTCAGATGCAGGACCAGGTGCGACGGATGGACCGATTGGCAGTGGCGGGTGAACTTGCAGCTGGTATTGCGCATGAGATTAAAAATCCCCTCGCTTCACTGAGCGGCTCGATACAGATGCTCAGGGACGAGGTGGATTTCGGACCGATGCAACAGCGGCTGATGGACATCACCATGCGGGAAGCGGAAAGGCTCAATGCACTGGTGAACGAGTTTCTCCTTTTTTCCCGGCCGGAAAAAGCGGTGGATCGATCAGTGCAGGTGAACGAGGTCATTGATGATACTTTGGAGATGCTGAAAAACAGCCCGGAGCTCTCCCGGTCTATTCGTATTGACAAGAATCTGAGCAAAAACCTATGGGTTCACATTGATTCTCAACGACTCCAACAGGTGATCTGGAACCTAGTGCTCAACGCTGTCCAAGAAATGAAAAACAGCGGTCGCCTCTCCGTCGCCACTGCTATCCGTACGAAGCGAGGATCAGGAAACTCTCAGGAAAAGCTGGCCGAAATTTCTATTTCAGACACAGGCTCAGGGATTCTGCCAGAGAATCAAGGGAAAGTGTTCGATCCGTTCTTTACCACCAAAGACCAGGGCACGGGTCTGGGCCTGACCATCGTTCACCGGATAGTGGAGAACTATGGTGGTAAGATCTTCCTCGACAGCGACGGACGCAGTGGTACTACCTTCACGCTACACTTCCCTTTAGCAGAGGGAGACCCCCAAGATAGACCTCAGTAGCCTGCCTATAGTTCTTGACTCCACTGGGCAAATGATTTATCGTAACGCGTTTTGAGATCCTGAGACCACAGGGTGTGGTTTGTTTTTCTTGCCCGCCCCCGGTTACCCATCATTCAAGAGACATGGCCATGAGTGAAGAAAGCCAGGTGTTGCGACAGCGGAGACAGAAGGCTCAAGAGTTACGAGATGCGGGTGTCCAGTTATACCCGAATGATTTTAGCGTTCAGGATCACCTGGCGGATATCAGGGAACACTACGGGAAATGGAGTGAAGAGGATCTAGATCAAGAGGAAAAGATTCTTATCTGTGCCGGCCGCATCATGTCCATGCGTTCCTTTGGCCGAGCTTCTTTTATGCACATCAAAGATGCTACTGGTAAACTTCAAGTCTACGTTCAACGGGACGTGATAGGTCAAGACGAGTATCGGGTTTTCAAAAAGATGGACATAGGTGATTTTGTCGGCGTCACGGGTACCGTTTTCCGGACTCATAAAGGTGAGTTGACCCTACAAGCCCAGGAGGTAAGACTCCTGAGCAAGAGTTTGCGACCTTTGCCGGAAAAATGGCACGGGCTTCGTGACGTCGAAACGAGGTACCGTCAGCGCTATGTGGATCTGGTGGTAAACGAAAACGTTCGCGAGATTTTCATCAAGAGAGCCAAGATTATTCAGAAAACACAAGAATTCCTGAAGGATCATGGTTTCATTGAGGTAGAAACCCCGATGATGCAGCCTATTCCCGGTGGTGCTGCTGCACGTCCTTTCAAGACCTTTCATAATGCCCTGGGCATTGACCTGTATCTACGAATCGCTCCTGAACTCTATCTCAAG
The DNA here is from genome assembly GCA_965603145.1 of uncultured Syntrophobacterales bacterium. Taxonomy (GTDB): domain Bacteria; phylum Desulfobacterota; class Syntrophobacteria; order BM002; family BM002; genus BM002. Next base: position 5,032 of record CBFDBW010000035.1, on the reverse strand, counting down.
CGTCTCCTGGTGGGTGGTTTTGAGCGGGTTTTTGAGATAAATCGAAATTTTCGCAATGAAGGGATATCGTTCCAGCACAATCCAGAATTTACCATGTTGGAATTCTATCAGGCATATGCCACGTATGAAGACTTGATGACCTTCACCGAAACAATGGTCTGCTGGGTGGCCCAAGAAGTAAATGGCAGCCTCCATCTATCGTTTCGAGGTAAGGAAGTCGATTTGAGTCCACCCTGGCTCCGTTATCGACTCAGCGAGTCACTCGTCTCTATTGGAGGTTTAGAGGGGAGCGAGGTGGAAGATGAGGAGAAACTCCGGACCAAGGCTGAGACCTTGGGAATCACTACGGCTGGACAAGAGCCCGGAAAAGTTCTCACCAAGCTATTTGATATCCTGGTGGAACCGAAGCTGGAACAACCAACTTTTATTACCCACTATCCTATTGATGTATCTCCACTTTCACGGCGCAATGAGGAAGATCCCTCTCTAGTTGATAGATTTGAACTCTTTATTGGTGGCTATGAAATTGCCAATGGCTTCTCCGAATTGAACGATCCCATTGACCAAAGGGAGCGATTCCTGCAGCAAGTGGCGGCCCGTGAGGCTGGCGACGAAGAGGCCCATTTCATGGATGATGACTACATTCGCGCCCTGGAATATGGCATGCCTCCCGCTGCCGGGGAGGGGGTGGGTATTGATCGATTGGTCATGCTGTTCACAGACCTACCATCCATCCGGGAGGTGATCTTGTTTCCCCACCTCAGGCCAGAGCGCAGCTAAACCGTTAGATCAAGATCCTTTCTGATATGTCCTATGAACTATTCATAGGCCTTCGTTATTTAAAGGCCAAACGCAAACAGACCTTCGTCTCCCTTATTACCCTCATTTCCATTGCAGGGGTTATGGTTGGCGTGACCGCACTAATCGTGGTTATAGCAGTGATGAATGGATTCAAGGAGGATCTTCGGGACAAAATTCTTGGGGTGACCTCCCATGTGGTGATTTCCCGTTTTGATGGAAATATTTCCAAGTACCAGGAAGTAAAAGCAAAGGTGGAGGAGGTGTCGGGGGTTAACGCTGCCACACCTTTTATTTACACCCAGGTTATGATCAGTTCTCGCAAAGCCATATCTGGGGCAGTGCTCAGAGGAATCGAACCACAGACCGCCAGCAAGGTTATCAACCTACAAAAGAATCTGCGTGCTGGCAGTCTCAAAGAGCTCGAAGCTGAAAATGAGCCAGAAGGGATGAGAGCCACTCCAGGAATCATTTTGGGTAACGAGCTTGCCAGGAATATCGGTGCATCACGGGGAGAGCCCGTGACGGTGATTTCTCCCCTGGGTCGTCTTACTCCCCTCGGCCGGGTGCCCAGGAGTCAAACCTTCCGGGTGGCGGGAATATTTGACTCGGGAATGTACGAATACGACTCTACCATAGCCTACGTGTCCCTATGGGCTGCTCAACGGTTTCTCGGTATCGGGGATCGAGTCACAGGCATCGAGGTTCGGGTGGATGACATCTATGAGGCAGATCGGGTGGCCAGAGCCATTGGCAAAACGTTGGACGGCTATCCTTACTGGAGTAGGGACTGGATGAGGATGAACAAGAACCTTTTTTCTGCCCTAAAATTGGAAAAAATCGTGATGTTCATCATCCTCACCCTCATTATTCTGGTAGCAGCGTTCAATATAGTGGGCACTTTAATCATGGTGGTTATAGAAAAAACCAGGGATATTGCTATTCTCAAATCTATGGGTGCCACCCGCAGAAGTATCATGAAGATTTTCTTGATTGAGGGTGCGGTGATCGGCCTGGTAGGAACGCTACTCGGGCTTCTGGGAGGCTACACCCTGTGCACACTGCTGGCCACCTACAAGTTTATTGAGTTGCCCAGCGATGTCTATTACATATCTACCTTGCCGGTTCGAATGAACCCACTTGACGTAGCACTCATCGCCCTGGCGGCAATCGTCATTACTCTGGCGGCCAGTGTGTATCCGGCCTGGCAGGCTTCGCGATTTGACCCAGCGGAGGCCATCCGCTATGAATAGGGTCGAGTCTATCCTCCAGGTGAAGGGGCTTTATAAACACTTCGGTAGCGGCGAACGTCGCGTTGATGTATTGCGTGGTATCGATCTCACCTTGGAAGGGCAGGAGAGCATTGCAGTGGTAGGAGCGTCCGGAGTAGGGAAGTCAACACTGCTCCACATACTGGGAACTCTGGAGCGGCCTAATGACGGTGAGGTTACCTATGAGGGAGTTAACGTTTTTGACTTCCATGAACAACAGTTGGCTGCCTACCGCAATCGCACCATCGGATTTGTTTTTCAATTCCATCATCTGCTGTCTGAATTTACTGCATTGGAAAACTGCATGTTACCAGCGCTCATTGGACGCAAGAATAAAAGAGAGTCGAAAGAGCGTGCGGAGTTCGTTTTGGATCTGGTTGGCTTGAGTCACCGTTTGCAGCATCGTGTCGGAGAGCTATCTGGAGGAGAGCAGCAGCGGGTTGCGGTAGCGAGGGCACTGGTGTTGAGTCCTAAGGTGCTTCTTGCTGATGAACCCACCGGTAACCTGGACACGAAGAGTAGCCGGAACCTTCATGAGCTTTTGCTGAGCCTCAACCAGGAAAAAAAAGTGAGTTTGGTTGTCGTTACACACAACATGGAACTTGCAGGCATGATGCAAAGACAGTTGCAGATGAAAGATGGACTATTAAACGAGATCGAGTGACCTGCAGAGAGCGAGTACGTTGTGAAATTTCGCCTTCTTTGTGTTCTGCTGGTACTGTCTCTCACTTGGCCCCAGCCGCTCTATTCCCGCACTATTCGTCTTGCTATTATTCCCCTCTCGTTCTACAGCGAGGAGGATCTTACCCACCTGCGCAAGCCGTTAATGGATATGATGGTCAGGAGTCTGAAGCAGCAAGGATTCCAACCGGTGCCTGCGGTGGAAGCATTGGAGAAGGAGCCGTTGTGGGTGGCTCAAGAGATGACCGATGCTCAGGCTCGAAAAATCGGCGCGGAATTGGGAAGCACCTTCGTTGTTTATGGCAGCCTCAGTAAGATAGGGGAACAAATCAGTTTTGATGTGCGTCTGGTTGATGTTGATCAACGACGGCCTACGGTACCCATCTATGTAACCCAAGTGGGACTGGAGAATCTTGCCAGTGCGGTCTCTGATCTCTCCAGAGAACTGGGTATTCGCATCCTGAGGAGAAAAAAGATTCGTCAGATTCTGGTAAGGGGCAATCAGCGCGTCGAAACCGAGGCCATTAAATTGAGGGTAAAGACCAAAGGCGGCGACCTTTTTGATCAGGCCAAATTGCGTGAAGATTTGACAGAGATCTACAAGATGGGCTATTTCAAAGAGGTCCGTATAGAGGCGGAGGACACTCCCCAAGGACAGGATGTGGTTTTTGTGGTGGAGGAAAAGCCCACCATAAATGAAGTTTCAATCCGCGGCTCCAAATCTATCACAGAAGATGACATTCGTGCTGCCATGACCACGAGACAATATGGTATTCTACAACGTTCAGTCCTAAAGGGAGATGTGGAAAAGATCCGGGCGCTTTATCGGGACAAAGGCTATTATAATGCGGAGGTTACCTACGAGATAAAGCCAGTTGAGGGTGAACGGGTGGATGTCAGTTTTCGCATCAAGGAGAACAACAAGCTTTATGTCCGCAAGATCACCTTCACAGGCAATCAGCACTTTTCGGATGATGACCTCAAAGATGTTGTCATGACTGCGGAAAAAGGCGGTTTTTTCTGGCTCACTGAATCGGGAATTCTCAAGCGGGACAAGTTGGAAGTGGACTCGGATATGATTGCCGCCTTCTACCTGAATCATGGCTTTATGGATATCAGGGTGGGAAGTCCTGAGATTACCTATGATGAAGAGGGGATTTACATCAACTTTCCCATAAACGAAGGGGGACGATTCCGGGTGGGCAAAGTGGAGGTGACCGGGAAGGGTGTCGAGCCGGACGTGAGGTTGCTGAATAGGATCAAACTGTCCAACAAAAAGTACTTCCATCGGGAGGTTCTAGCCAGAGACCTTGAAAGGCTTACGGACTACTATACTTCTCAGGGATACGCCTTTGCTGAGGTAGAGCCAAACATTGCCCGGGACAAGACGAAACAGGTGGTTGATGTTAACTACGGAGTCAGAAAAGGGGAGTTGGTAGATTTTAGCAGGATTGAAATCAGCGGTAATGCCAAGACTCGGGACAAAGTTATCCGCCGCCAGTTGAAGGTGGTTGAAGGGGAACGATATAGTAAGGCCAAGCTGGAGAGGAGTGTCGGGAATCTGCGGCGACTTGACTATTTTGAAGAAGTCGAAATGGACACCCGGAAAGGAGAAGCTGCCGACCGGATGAATGTCGATATAAAACTCAAGGAAAAGGCGACCAGGTTCATATCAGCCGGAGCTGGATATAGTACGGCAGACGAGTTTTTCCTGCAGACGCAGGTAGCCGAACGGAATCTGTTTGGCCGAGGTCAGAGCCTGCAGTTCCAGGCCCAGCTTGGGAGTACGTCCAATAGGTTTACTTTGAAGTTTACGGAACCCTGGCTATTCGATATCCCGCTTTCCGCCACAACCGAGATATATAATTGGTCCCGGGACTACGATGAGTTCACCAAGGACAGCAACGGGGGAAAGCTCTCTTTGAGCTATCCGGTCTGGGATTACACCAGGCTTCACCTCTCCTATACCTATGACGTCGCTGATGTGAAGGATGTGTCTGCTAGCGCAGCAACTGAAATCCAAGACCAAGAGGGGACCCTTGTTACCAGTTCCGTAAGCAGTACTTTGAGGAGAGATAGCAGGGACCACACTTTTCTCACCACTCGCGGATCTGATAACAGTTTGATGGTGGATTACGCTGGCGGCGTGCTTGGTGGTGATTCCGGCTATATCAAGACCGTTTTGAATTCCAGCTGGTATTTTCCACTTTTTTGGAAGTGCGTCGGATTTTTGCACGGCAAAACTGGATATATAGGTGAAACTGACGGTGAGGTTCCCATCT
>CBFDBW010000034.1:0-12916 GCA_965603145.1 uncultured Syntrophobacterales bacterium | reverse complement strand
CGAAACCTCGGTGGAGATCTTCGCTCGGGTTTTGGCCAAGTATCTGGTACCAAAAGAAGAGATAGATCTGTTCACAGCAGAGACGCGAAAAAGCGAGTATCAGATGCTTCGCAAACCGGCGCAAGCCCCGGTTTCCTTGGCTGACCTCAAACTTAACTTTCCGGATATGGAAATAAGCAGCATACGAGTGAATGAAAAGGCTTCCGTGGTTGGTAGATCACTGGCAGAACTTCAACTGAGAACCAAATACGGTGTCACGCTTTTGGCCATAAGGCGGGGCCCGCAGATACTAGCCAATCCCGACGGACAGACCCAAATTCTTGCAGACGATATCCTCATCCTTCTGTGGTCACCCTCAAACCTGGTTCCGATAGCCGGATCTTGCCTGGAGTGTGAGACTGAATGATGTTGCTCTTTATTGGAACACTTGCACTAGGTTTAACCGCACTAGCAATTGGTGCCGACCGTTTCGTCGCCGGTGCAGCCTCGCTAGCACACAGGCTAAGGATTTCGCCTCTGGTGGTTGGCCTGACTGTTGTATCGCTTGGCACCTCTTTGCCGGAACTTCTCGTCACTACCACTGCGGTGATTGTCGGGCACTCCAGTATAGGGCTCGGGAATGTGTTGGGAAGCAACATTTCCAATATCTGTTTGGTCTTGGGAATATGTGCGCTCCTTCAGCCGCTAATGGTGGAATCCAAACTTTTTCGACTAGACTATCCCGCTCTAATGGTAGCTACCGTTGCCACCTGGGTGATGTCTTTAAACCGGGTAATAAGCCGCTTCGAAGGCTTGGTCTTGCTGATAGGTTTGGCTCTCTATCTCGTCCTCGTGATTCGCTCAGCAGACGAAGACACAAAGAAACTGCTTGCTCCAACCAACTCCAGCACTCAACTAACAAGTAGGCGAAAGGTATTCGTTCAAATGATCAGCGGCCTCGTTCTTCTCCTTATTGGCAGCCAACTTGTTGTTTGGGGTGGCGTTGGACTCGGCCGAGCACTCGGGCTCAGCGAACTCATAATTGGACTCACCATAGTAGCCGTGGGTACGAGTCTTCCAGAGTTGGCTACCTCAATCGCCGGTGTCGTAAAAAAACAGCACTCCATAGCCGTGGGCAATGTCGTTGGATCCAACCTAATCAACTCTACTGCTATCATTGGAATTCCCTCAATCCTCAAACCAATGGAAGTGGAGGGTGTAGCGCTGCTCCGTGATTATCCTATGGTGTTTTTAGTATCTTTGGCGCTCTGGCCGATATTCTGGTCTAGACGGCGGGGATCGGGTCGAGTGAATCGGTGGGAAGCACTGCTCCTGCTGGCAGGATATTTGTTGTATCTGCGGTTGCTTGCATTCTTTTGAAAGGTGAGATATGGAGAGCAACTTTGAGATAATGACTGGCATTACTATCCGTGAGTAAAGTGACAACTTCGAATAGAGGATCTCACTATTGCTGGAAGGTGAAACTGTTTTTGATGTTATACTTTTTACGGCAAAAGGGGTTTAGCGAGGAAATTGCATGAGCATTTGGATTGTTTCAATTCTTCCTGGGGGTTGATCCAGAACCTTTCATAATTTCCATCTGTTTCGGTGCCAGCGCCTGCTTTGCTTCTCCTGTCGGCTATCAGACAAATCTTCTCGTTTACGGACCAGGCAGCTATAGGTTAAATGACTATTTCAGGCTGGGGATTCCACTCACCTGCTCGTCTTGGTAATGGGCTCAGTTTTTATTCCCTTAATCTGGCCGTTTTAAAGCGCTATATCCGTTTTCCCAAATACGGCTATCTCAACAGGGACTAACCCCACCAGTAAAAGGCAAAATATGGTGAACGCCGATTTATACACGGCACCCGGAATGCCGAGTCTCCATCAAATCCGGTTGGGGGAAGACGTTCCCGCTGACGTGGGATTGCAGGGAATTTAAATGAGCTAAAGAAACAATCGACTTCTGCAGGGATATGGATTACTATTCCTGTCCAATGTGCGGTTATAATTCAGAGAATACTCCCTAAGTAAACTGCCCAGTCCGCAAAGCGCCGAGATTTGCTCTTATCAGAGAAAATTAGCTTGAACTGTACCAGTGAGCCCTGCTGAACTGAACCAGCGAGCGCATTCCCTGTCCGCCTCTGGCGGACTGCAGGGTTAGCGAGCGAACCTAATAAATAGACTAATGCCTTACATTCGAAGATTCCCCGCAGCTTGCTGCGGGAAGCTTCAATTCCCCGGAGGGAATTCTATTCAAGAGGGCGAGCGTATACGCGGTCCCGCCTAGGCGGACGTCGGAGAGCTTCAATCACGCGAACCACTGAATGGCTGATTACGGCTTTTTATAAGCTGAATTTGTAGACTTATTAGAATGGACCCCAATATCTGTACCATTCAGCACTAGTAACTGAAAAAGTGAGGCCGCATCAATCGTGCGGCGGGTGGACTTCAAATGTCGGCAAATATCCTGGATTGCTGGCCTTCTATTAAATCGCACTACGGCTCGGAGTGAACTTTTATGGGCTGGTCTGTGCTTGGAATATTTACTCTGGCTCTTTTTGCACCATTCCTTCACCGACTTCTGGGTCGTGCCACGGGATGGGTTCTGGCTCTATTCCCATTTACCTTGGTTGTTTTTTTTGGACGGCATCTTCCCATATTGCCCGGGGAGAGATTTGCAACAAGCTGGTCCTGGGTGCCGAGTCTCGGTGTGGACCTTTCATTCGTACTCGATGGTTTATCCCTTACGTTTGTGCTCCTTATTGGTGGAATCGGTGCCCTTGTGCTCATTTACTCCGGGGCTTACCTTGGCGAGCAATCGGGCGGGGGTCGGTTCTTCGCATACCTTCTGCTTTTCATGGGTTCAATGCTTGGACTCGTTTTAAGTGACAACGTAATTACCCTTTTCGTTTTCTGGGAATTGACCAGTATCAGCTCCTATCTTCTCATCGGCTTCCACCACCAGACTGACTCGTCCCGGGCGTCTGCTCTCAAGGCACTTCTGGTGACCGGAGCAGGTGGTTTATTACTTCTGGCCGGTCTTCTTCTCATGATGCTCGCTGCAGTGCAGTTGGGATTGCCTTTAGAAACCGCCGGCCGGATCTCCGCCATGTTTTCCGTGAATTTTCACCAACATCCTCTCTACATGCCGATCCTGGTTCTACTTCTTCTGGGTGCCTTTACCAAGTCGGCCCAGGTTCCCTTCCATTTCTGGCTTCCCGCAGCCATGGCCGCGCCCACCCCCGTCAGCGCCTACTTGCATTCAGCAACTATAGTAAAAGCCGGAGTCTATATCTTGGCGAGATTCCATCCAATCATCGGCGGCACTCTCCAGTGGAAGACGCTAATGATCGGTGTGGGTGTTGTGACCATGCTCGTCGGCGCCATTATGGCCACCGGACAGCGTGATCTCAAACGGATTCTGGCCTATTCCACAATCAGCGTTCTCGGCATACTCACCACGCTCCTCGGTGTGGGTACTGTGCAGGCCATTGAGGCCGCGGTAGTATTTCTTGTAGCTCACGCTCTTTACAAGGCGGCTCTTTTCATGGTCGCCGGCAACATCGACCATGAAACCGGTACCCGTGATGTGACCCGGCTTGGTGGTCTCCGCTCGCTCATGCCAGTCACAGCAATCACTGGCATACTTGCTGCTTTTAGCAAGGCTGGTGCACCCCCCATGTTTGGTTTTCTCGGCAAAGAGGCGCTCTACACGGCCAAGCTGGACATCGAAACCATAGGACTCTGGCTGATAATCGGTGCAGTGGTAGCTAATGTTTTGTTAGTCGCCATGTCACTGGTTGTGGCTGTTTGGCCGTTTTTTGGATCGTTTCGACAAACTCCCAAGACCCCCCATGAAGCTCCAATCTCCATGCTGCTCGGGCCAGTGCTTCTTGCTGGCTTCGGCATGTTTGTCGGGCTCATTCCTGGTGCATTCGATCGCAGCGTCGGATCGGCCATGTCAACCGCCATCCTAGGGTTTCCGGTGGAGATGAAGCTGAAACTCTGGCACGGACTCAACCCGGAGTCTATCCTGGTCATGGCACTGAGCGGTTTTACGCTGGCAACGGGATTTGTGCTGTTCATGAAGCTGCGACCCTGGCTCACCCATACCTTGGAACTCGCCTGTCGTCTGGAGCCCTGGGGGCCAGGCGTCCGAAGGGCTTGGCAAGAGGGTAGACTGCTTCATGAACTTACATGCAGGCTGGAGCCACTTGGACCGACCCGGGCATACGAACGTCTCCTGGCGGGGCTTGCTTGGAGTGCACAGGGTGTAACCCGCCTGATCCAGAGCGGTTACTTGCGGCGATATATACTCATTACAATCCTAGCGATGGTGGGTCTCGTTTCGTATCCGCTTCTTCATAGTATCCAGCCACAACTCTCCCAGAATGCATGGCAGATTCGACCGCACGAGGCGGTGGTCGCGCTGTTAACACTGGCAGGTGCTATTGCTACCGTTCGGGCGCGATATCGGCTGACGGGTGTGGCTGCACTGGGGGTTACCGGCTTGGGTATTGCCCTCACCTTTGTCATGTTCGGAGCCCCCGATCTGGCAATGACTCAGGTAATGGTCGAAACTCTTACCGTGATCCTTTTTGTCCTTGTCTTTTACCACTTGCCGCCATTCGTCCCCAGGAGCACCAGGCGTCAGCGATTTCGCGACCTCGTCATTTCTATGTCAGCCGGGCTGGTGATGGCATTGGTTGTGTTGGCAACCGCGTCCATTCACCTCGAGCCAGTTCTATCTGATTTTTTTGCCCGGCAAAGTTTGTCCGCAGCGTACGGTCGGAATGTAGTGAATGTCATCCTGGTCGACTTCCGCGCCCTCGACACCCTCGGCGAAATCACTGTTCTGGCAGTAGCGGGTTTCGGTGTCTACGCGCTCCTTCGCCTCAAAGCCCGGCAGAAGGGGGAGGTGCAGAAATGAAATCGCTTATTCTCCAAACTGCCAGCCGCTACCTTATAGTTCTCTTGGTGATCTTCTCGGTTTTTATTCTGCTGAGGGGGCACAACGAACCCGGAGGGGGATTCGTGGGTGGGCTGCTTATCGCCGGGGCTTTCGCTCTTTACGGACTGGCTTATGAGCCAAAGGCAGCCCGGCGTCTTCTCCGCCTCGACCCACGTACCATTATTGGTGTCGGGTTGGTCACCGCAGCCGGGAGCGGATTGGCTGCGGTGTGGCATGGCCAACCCTTTTTAACTGGACAGTGGTTACCCTATCCTATCCCGTTTCTGGGTAAGCTTGGAACAGTGTTTTTCTTCGACCTGGGCGTGTACTTGGTGGTGCTGGGAACTGCACTGCTGGTCCTTCTCACTCTCGAAGAGGAGTGATGCAGTCATGTTCTTGCTTCTTTCCATTGTAGTGGGCGGTCTGTTCGCAGCGGGTTTGTACCTGATGCTGCGTCGGAGTGTGGTCAAGCTGATATTTGGACTGGTGTTGCTCGGGCACGCGGCTAACTTGCTTATTTTCACGGCAGGCGGCCTGGTGAGGGCCCGGCCACCGCTTATTCCAAAAGGAGAGCTGGTACCAGGACCAGAATTTGCCGATCCGGTCCCCCAAGCACTGATACTCACTGCCATCGTGATCAGCTTCGCGGTAATTGCCTTTGCCGCCGTACTGGTTCAGCGGGTCTATCGAACTGTGGGATCGGGCGATGTGGATGAGTTGAAAGCAACCGATATATGAAAAACCTGCTGATTTTACCCATTCTCATTCCTCTCGTTAATGCGGGACTGTCCCTTATTGCCTGGAAGTCATCCCGAATGCAGCGCATCTTTGGCCTGCTTGGTGCTGGTGCTCTGATGGTAGCAGCATCTGGTCTCTTTGTGTCGGTGTATACCAATGGTATCCAGGTTCTACAAGTGGGGAACTGGCCTTCACCGTTCGGCATTACTCTCATTGCTGACCTGTTGAGTGCCGTCATGGTGGTTCTCACCGCACTGGTTGGCCTGGCCGTGGCGATCTATTCAATTGCTGACGTAGGCGAGCAGCAGATCTCGTTTGGCTATTTTCCGTTCTTCCAAGTCCTGCTCACGGGTGTATGTGGAGCCTTTTTGACCGGTGATCTCTTCAATTTATACGTCTGGTTTGAAGTGATGCTGATGGCAAGCTTCGTGCTTCTGGTGCTCGGTGGTGAACCACCCCAGCTTGAAGGCGGCATAAAATACGTCACGCTCAATTTACTGAGCTCGGTCACCTTCTTGGCGGCGGTGGGGATTCTATATGCGGTGGCGCACACCTTGAATATGGCGGACCTTTCACTGAAGCTGACAAAGGTTGCCCAGAGTCATCCCACCTTGATTCTGAGCGTGGCCGGTTTCTTTATCATCGGTTTCGGTATCAAAGCAGGTATTTTCCCGCTTTACTTCTGGTTACCGGCCAGTTACCATACGCCCCCTGCGGCAACATCTGCCCTCTTTGCCGGGCTACTCACGAAGGTCGGCGTCTACGCCCTCATTCGCGTTTTCACTCTTGTCTTTCCGAGGATGACCTACTCTTATACCCTGATATTGACGTTGGCTGGTCTAACCATGGTTATTGGAGTTCTGGGTGCATTTGCTCAATTCGAGATCCGACGTATCCTTAGTTTTCACATCATAAGTCAGATTGGCTACATGATCATGGGCTTGGGTTTGCTTGCCTCTAACAATCCAGCAGCGAGGCTTCTTGGTATCGCCGCAGCCGTTTTCTACATAACCCATCACATCATCGTCAAGACCAACCTTTTTTTAATCAGCGGCGTGGTGAAAGCCTTGCGCGGAACCTATCAACTCAAGAGCTTGGGAGGCCTAGCGACCTCATCGCCCTGGCTCGCCATCCTTTTCTTGATTCCAGCACTCAGTCTTGCCGGTATACCGCCGCTCTCAGGGTTTTGGGCCAAATTCGCAATGATCAAGGCCGGCTTGCAAGCCGAGCAGTATCTTGTGGTAGCGGCGGCTCTCGTCGCCGGCCTCCTGACCCTGATGAGCATGATCAAGATCTGGGATGAGGCATTCTGGAAGCCGGCTCCAGAAGTTCTTCCCGGAGAGGGATCGCATTCCACTGGTCCGCTCACCAAGCGACGACTGCTCTTACTCCTGGGACCCATCACAGTACTGGCTGGTCTCACGGTGGCGATCGGTTTGCACCCGCAACCGCTCTTCACCGTTGCTGAGCGTGCCGCTGCCCAGTTGCTTGACCCAAGCGCATACATTCAGGCCGTCCTTGGTGTTGGTCAGGCACCGCTACAGGGAATTGACATTGTGCGGGGAGCTACACCATGAAAGTTTTCTTGTGGAATCTATTACTGGCATTGCTGTGGGAAGCCATGACCGGCAGGACTGATGTTGCCAACTTGCTCCTCGGCTTCGCACTTGGCTATGTCGTTCTGTGGTGGTTGAGACCACTTCTCAGCCCTACCCAGTATTTCAGGAAGATACCTGAAAGCATCCGGTTCACATTCTTCTTTCTGCGGGAGCTGATCCATTCGAACCTTCGCGTCGCTTGGGATGTTATCAGCCCGAAATCGCAACGCAAGCCCGGAATTGTCGCTGTACCATTGGATGCCAGCAGTGATATAGAGATCACCTTTCTGGCAAATCTGATCACTCTTACCCCTGGGACTTTAAGCTTGGATGTCTCGGATGATCGGAGTGTGCTTTACGTGCATGGGATGTTTGTCGAAGACCCCCAGCTGATGCGGGAGCAAATCAAGAATGGCTTTGAACGGAGGGTTCTGGAGCTATTAAGATGACCGATCACATCAATCTGTTCCTAGAGATTGTCCTCGGCGTCCTGGCACTGGCTGCGGTGGTGGGGTTTGTCCGGCTGCTGCGGGGGCCCAGCCTGCCGGACCGTGTCGTTGCCTTTGATTTGTTGGCCACAGTGGGTGTCGGGATCTCGGCTGTTTACTCAATGGCCCATAATCAGCCGGTGTTTCTGGATGTGGCTGTAGTTCTTGCCTTGATCAGTTTCGTGGGTACTGTCGCATTTGCTCGCTATATAGAAAAGAGACTCAAAGGATGAGCTTTATGAAGGAATTGCTGACTTTTATTTTGACCGGGGGCGGCAGTCTCTTTGTTTTGCTTGCTTCCATCGGCCTCCTGAGGATGCCAGATCTGTATACTCGCATGCACCCCTCCAGTAAGGCTGCAACCCTGGGAACCGTTCTGATCTTAATAGGTATTGCCGTTCACTTTGAAGATGGAGCCATTGCCGTACGTGCGGTGTTGATCTCCTTGTTCCTGTTTTTGACGGCTCCAGTGGCATCCCACATGATTGCCCGGGCTGGATTTCTCTCCGGTGTCCCCCTAGCCGAGGAAACCTCCATCGACGAGCTCAGCGGCCGCTACGACCTGGAAACTCACTGTTTAAGCTGTCCACCTGCCGGAGCTGAGGAAGAGTAGAGATTTTCTGTCCCCTACCGTTGGTCTCTACCCTAGTGTTGCATACCCACACCGGTAAAAACCGCAACGCTGCAAAGGCCAGCCCGTTGCAGCTAGAAGGCATAATATTACTAGAGAGCAGCACATCATACAAGATCTCCCTTGAATCGTAGCATGGGGCATAGAGCATAGCGAAAGACCAGCAGGCAGCGAGGATTGACATCATCTGGCTTCGCCGTAATGGGGCCATTTGGGCTAAAGTCCGTCATCATTTCATTGTGTCGTCTGGAGCAAACACTCACTCGGGAAAGCTAGGTGTTACGCGGTGATCAAATCATGAGCGGGCCGGGTGACCAACTGGTAATCAAAACTGTCCAATCAAAAAAGGGGAAGTACCGTGAATATTGAGTAATTTCATATATTCTTATGTTGCTACGTTTGGCAAGAAACATTAAACCCAAGAAGACGTGTTTGAACCACAACATCAGTGTCCGCTTCGATCTTCCCAGATGAATACTATCGCTTGAAAACCACTCGTAGGGTAATTATAGTTTTAATTCAAAGATGTCCTCACTGCAGGGTATTCGTTTTGATGAATACATCAATTAGGGATTGTCAATTGTACTTTTATCTATGTGATTGTTGTAAATCGCCGTGCACTCCAGTTGGGAGTGTTAAATGCTGTAAATACGAACAATTGTGTTTTAGCCAATACTTTTTGAGATGGAGGAAATCATGACCCAGATTATGACTCGAATTACCACCATTGTCGTGGCGCTGGTGTTTTCTGGAACTGTTGCGCTCGCCGCGGGAAGCAGCTCAAGACCGGCCAGGGATAGTCGTCCTGGCGTTGCTCAGTACAACTCCGGCGTGAAGTATATGAAGAAGGGGAAGTACGAAAAGGCTCAGGCGGAGTTCGAGACCGCTCTGGCCAAAAACCCGAATATGGCGGAGGCGCACAACAACCTCGGATACTCCCTGAGGAAGCAGGGACCGGAGAATTACGAGGAGGCGCTGCGTCACTACGACCGCGCCATCGAGCTCAATGCGAAGCTCGCCGAGGCTTACATGTACCGAGGTGTGTTGCACATGCTGATGGGCAACGAGGACAAGGCCCTGGAGGACCATCGTACTCTTACCAAGCTGAATCGCAAGCTCGCCGATGCGCTTCAGGCGGCAATTGCCTCAGGCGAAGAGCCGGATGGGCTAGAGGGGCTGGCAAAATCATGGTGAGAGCCGGCACGGTTGCCGCAATTGCCTTGATGTTACTCGGGGCGGCGTGCGAGTTCGGTAGACAGGTAGCGGACCGAGCGGATCGCGGCAGTCCATCCGGGTATGTTTGGCAAGTGCCTGTGGGGTTCCCAGCACCCCGGGTACCTATAGACAATCCGATGACGCCGGAGAAAGTCGAACTCGGGCGCCAACTGTTTCACGATCCCCGGCTGTCGGGCGACGGAACGCTGCCTTGCGCTAGCTGCCACCGGCCAGAACTCGCCTACACCGACGGCCGAAGTCGTTCTGTGGGTTCCCAGGGGAATATCCATCCCCGCTCGGCTATGTCGCTCACCAATGTCGCCTATAATGCGACCCTGGGATGGGACGATCCCACCCTGACACGCCTTGAAGACCAGGCCCTTGTGCCGCTGTTAAATACGCAACCGCTGGAGATGGGGGTGGCTGGTCGCGAGGACGAGGTCCTGGCGCGGTTTCGCGACGATCGACGCTACCGCCAGCTTTTCCACAGGGCTTTCCCGAAAAACGAGGACCCGGTGTCGATACGCAACGTGACCTACGCATTGGCCTCGTTCGAAAGGACACTGATCTCCGGGAACTCGCCTTACGACCGTTGGGCGTACGGCGGGGAGGTGGATGCCCTGGATGCTGATGAACGTGCCGGCGCACGCCTTTTCTTCTCCCAGCGATTGAGCTGTTTTCGTTGTCACGCCGGATTCAACCTCTCCGGCCCGGTGGTCTTCGACGGATCCGAGACACCGGAGGCACAGTTCCACAACACCGGGCTCTATAACGAGGACGGACGCGGTGCCTACCCGAAAGCCAACACTGGTGTGCAACGGCATAGCGGGCGTAGTGAGGATATGGGTAAATTCCGGGCACCCACGCTCCGGAACATCGCGCTCACAGCGCCATATATGCACGACGGCAGTGTTCCCACCCTCGAGGCTGTCCTCGATCATTACGCGGCGGGCGGGCGTGCTCGATCTCTCGGTCCCGATTCACAAAACATCAGACCCGACTCTGCGACCGACCCTCTGGTTATCGGGTTCGAGCTGACTCCAGAGGAGCGAAGACAGCTGGTTGCGTTCCTGCGAGCGCTCACCGATGAGTCCTTCGTGTTTAGAGCGCGGGAGCGGAGCGTCCAGTGATTAGAGGTGACTCTTGCCCACGGCACAACGGGAGCATCTTCCTGCGGTCCGGATCCGCCGCAGACTGTAAGGGGTAGTAGCATCAAGGTCGGGCGAAGCTAAACAATTGTCATTTGTAAAGTGGCAAGTCTACGCTCGCTTTTTGCATGAAAACCGTTGGAGCAACGATTCAATCTTGCCCCCTATTGCTTTGCTATATTTGGCGCTAGAATTGACACACAAGGACCACTTATGCCATAGTCAATCCTATCGAAAACGAGGTTTTCATCAGCGCACCAATGGACCGATTCTAGAGATAGCTATTCACCAGACTGCGGAGTCGTGGATTACCAAATAGAAAAACCTATGCCTCTGGCAAAGGTGTATTCGCGATTCCAGCGACTATTCCTTGGCGCCCTCCTGGTTTTCGCTGGGCTGTTATTGCTTTTGGGTGCTGCGTCTATACCATTCCTCTATGAGTCCTCCACCATCAAGTACAGGTTTGGTCTGGATAAAACACTCCTCCGTGTGGCGCAAGTGCTCGGTGTTTGCGCCGGATACTTGTTACTCATTCAACTCATATTCTCTGCGCGTCTCAAAAGCTTCGATCGGGTCTTCTCGCTCAACCGCTGTCTCAGACTCCACCGCTTCAATGGTTTGGTAATTGGTATCCTCTGTCTGCTGCACGCAATCCTCATACTGGTAACTGAAGGCCTGAGTGCCATCTCCCTCAACATAGAAAACTGGCCTGAACTTATGGGTGCGTGTCTTGTGCTTTCCATCTTGACCATTGTCTTCATAAGCTGGTGGCGTCAATCCCTCGGTCTGGCCTATCATCGCTGGCGGCTGTTACACCGGACTGGAACACCCCTGGCTGTAGTTGCACTCACTGTGCATATCCTCTATGTGAACGACACCTTTCAGTATGGATTTCCGCGCACCTTGATATTTTCGGTCATTGGGTGCTATGTGTTGTTGTATACTTGGGTACAAATCAAACGCTTCTTCAGCAAGGGTAAGCCTTATGAAGTAGTGAGCATTTCAACAGTTGGTCACGAAGCTCATTGCATTGAACTTAGGGCTAGAAAGAATAAGCATCTTGATTATATTCCTGGGCAATTCGCTTTTATCTCCTTAACTTCACCTCATGTTTCAAAAGAAGAACACCCCTTCACCATCTCCTCCACACCTTCAAGAGCTCCAAATTTGCAGTTTACCATCCGCTCTTGCGGCGATTGGACCGATACCATCAGTCGCCTTCGCCGAAAGGACAAGGCTTTTGTAGGTGGTCCTTTTGGTAATTTTGGACATCTGAGATTCCCGGAATCAAGAGAGTTCATTTTGGTGGCGGGCGGTATCGGGATTACACCGATGTTGAGTATGTTGCGTTTCATGGCCGACGTAAACGATGATAGGAAGATCACTCTGATTTGGAGTAACCGGACCAGAAAACACATAGTATATCCCGATGAGTTCTCAGAACTCGAGGAACGATTAGCTGGCTTGTCTATTATGCACGTGCTAACGAGAGAACCTGAGTACGACGGAGAGAAGGGTCGGTTGGACGAGGCAAAATTCGAGAGACTGCTTTCCGGCTGCAGCAAACAATCCACCGTCTTCACATGCGGTCCCCCTGACATGATGAAAGACACCTATTGGGCTCTCCGTAGGATTGGTTTTCCCCGTCGATCTATCATTATGGAACGCTTCAGTCTCTAGACAAAAGCGTTTGAAAGCGTATGTGGTCGGCATTAAATTGGACCATACAATGGGTGCGAGTAATTGTCTTTAGAATACAAGCACCGAAAAGGAGAATTTGTCATGAGAAACCTTCTTCGTCTAACGGTGGCAATCATCTCACTGTTTCTTTGCTTAAACACCGTTCATGCTGCGCCCTCGGAGTGGGAAATTGACCGGGCACATTCCGGAGTATACTTCGATGTCAGGCACACTTATGCTACGGTCAGAGGCCTGTTTGATGATTTCTCAGGTAAATTTATCTTTGACCCGCAAAATATAGGTGCGAGCGAGTGTAGCATAGAGGTCAAGGTTAAGAGCATCAACACCAATATCCGCAAACGAGATGATCATCTTCGCTCGGGTGAATTCTTCGCAGTGAAGCAATACCCCGTGATGACTTTCAAAACAGAGAAGATTAGGCAGGTAGACGGTAACCGCTTTGAGTTGGAGGGGAAGCTCACTGT
>CBFDBW010000033.1:0-12927 GCA_965603145.1 uncultured Syntrophobacterales bacterium | reverse complement strand
TACGGTCCATCTCGGCCATTTCTTCGGCTGTCACCGCGCGCATTATCGCTATCCTTCTAGCACCACTACCGCAAGAGCGAATTCGCGTTCATCCGAGAGGCTCAACCAGGTTCTTCTGGCTTCCATCGCCTCTAGCAACCGCTGGGCCTGATTATGCAATAGCAAGCCAGGCTTACCAAGATGATCATGCACAACTTCGATGTCGCGCCAGCGTAAACCATTACGCATTCCTAGGCCCAAAGCCTTGGCAAAAGCTTCTTTGGCCGCGAACCGCAATGCCAAGCATTGTGCCGGCCGGGCTCGTTGCTGGCAACGTTCGATTTCAGCTGCCGTAAAAATACGTTTTAAAAAACGATAGCCCCAGCGTTCCACCGCCTGCTCTATGCGGTCCACCTTAACTATATCAACGCCTATGCCTCGAATCATGGGCCTGTTCGCCGCCAAGTGACTCCCCAGGTGATCAAATCCACCATCTCGCGGACGGCTCGCTCAAAACCAACCAGCACTGCCCGGGCTACTATGGCATGCCCGACCTTGAATTCTTCTATTTCTGTAACATCCGCCAGCCAGACAATGTTGCGGTAGTTCAAGCTGTAGCCAGCATTTACTCCTAGACCAACCTTGTGGGCCAACTTCGCCGCGTTTTGAATCCGGTCGAATTCTTCCTGTCTTTGGCTTATCGTTAGTGCTTCGCAGAAAGGGCCCGTGTGAACCTGAATGTAATCGGTCTCCACCCACTGGGCTGCCTTTACCTGATCCAGATCCGCGTTGATGAGAAGACTCACCATGATGTCAGCATCCTTGAACAGCCGGATGTACTTTTTCAGATTTTCCCTGTTCAGCTGAACCTCTAAACCGCCTTCGGTGATGCGTTCTTCCCGTCTTTCCGGTACTAGTGTGACCATGTCTGGTTTAACGCTCAGAGCGATCTTGAGCGTTTCCTGGGTTGCAGCCATTTCCAGGTTCAACTTGGTCTTCACCGTCTGTCTCAGTAGGTTCAGATCGCGTTCCTGGATGTGACGCCTGTCCTCACGCAGATGGATGACAATTCCCTGGGCTCCAGCAAGCTCTGCCAGAGCCGCAGCGGTGACTGGGTCCGGTTCCTCGGTTCGGCGCGCTTGTCTCAAAGTAGCCACATGATCCACATTCACTGCCAGCTTCGCCACGCAACACCTCCTACCGGTAGGTCAGTTGTCGGTTGTCAGCTCACTGTGTTCGCAGCAAGGCGCAGAGCGCCAAGCGCCTAGCGTTTGGTCAATAGTAAACTGTGAACGATAAACGGATCTGTTCTGCAACTGTTTACCAATTACCGTTTACTCGATTTTGCTCTATGCTCTATGCGGATTTTACAACGGACGGTGTTAATCGAGTTGTGCCAACAATTCAGTGCTTCGCTGTTCCATCTCTCGAGCCGCGTCCTCGCCCTTTTGGTGATCAAACCCAACCAGATGCAGAATCCCATGAACGAGAAGACGGGAAATCGTACTGTCCAGTGAAAGGCCCGACTCTTCTGCCTCCCGTTGGGCTGTGGAAAGGGAAATGATAACGTCACCGAGGAGTTGTGGGGAAATATCTCCAAATTCCCCTTCACGCATGGCAAAGGCCAGAACATTCGTGGGGCCTTGGCGTCTTCGATATTTCCAGTTGAGCGAACTCATCTGTTCATCGTCCACGAGCACGACACTGAGTTCGCTCTCAGGAGATGCCAAGGCGTTTAAGATCTTCCTCGCCTTCGTCTCTATCTTCTCGAGTTCCGTTGCGATCTCGCTTTGCTGGTCGGTGACCTGGATCTTCATCGGCGCGCACTTTTCCTTCTGAACCTTTGGCGGCAGGCTCAGGGTATTCAATCCGCTGATGAGATATTCCCATGAGGATCTGAATGAAGCTTTTGGCGATCTGATGCAGATCTTTGAGGGTCAGCTCACATTCGTCCAGCTGGCCGTCCGAAAAAATCTTATTAATAATTTTCTGAACAAGTCCTTGGATCCGAGCAGCCGTTGGATCAGTCAGAGTGCGGGAAGCCGCCTCCACGGCGTCTGCCAGTAGCACCAGACCGGCCTCCTTTGTTTGCGGTCTCGGCCCAGGGTAACGATAGTCTTCCACCGACACCGGCGGCACATCTCCCCCTTTGCTGTTTTTTTGCTTTTCTTGGAGGTCAACTGCTTTCTGATAGAAATAGGAAATGAGACTGGTGCCGTGGTGCTGCTGTATGATGTCCTGGATGCCCTGACTCAGACGATACTTCTTGGCCAGTTCAATGCCGTCCTTAACGTGTGAAATGAGAATGAGACTGCTCATCGACGGAGCCAATCGTTCGTGCCTGTTTTCCCCACCAGCCTGATTCTCTACAAAATACTGGGGCTTGTTGATCTTGCCGACGTCGTGGTAGTAGGACGCCACCCTGGCAAGCAATGAGTTGGCCTCTATGGATTTTGCCGCCGCCTCCACCATGTTGCCCACAATGATACTATGGTGATAGGTTCCGGGGACCTGTATCATAAGTTCTCGGAGCAAAGGCTGATCCATGCTCGCCAGTTCGAGCAGTTTGACGTCGGTGGTGTAGCCGAATACCATCTCAGCCAGAGGACACAATCCGGTGGTGACAACGCCGCTAAGCAGTCCTCCGGCGATACCAAGAAGTACGGCCACCCCGGTCTGCGTAGTCAATATCTCTTGGTAGGCGATGGTAATAAAGAGGATTACCACGGCGTTCGTAAGTCCGACAGTCAGTCCAGCCCGCAAGGGTGTGCTACGGTCCCTGCAGACAACCACTCCCTGGATACCCACCAGGGAGCCGATCAGGTAGTAGAACAGGAGGTTGATCTGCTGGTCCAGGACCAGCGCGGCCAACAAGGCGAGGAAGAAGGCGAATATGATGGCAATTGTCGGCCCGAAAAAGATGGTTACCAGCATTGCCCCGGCGGCCATGGGCAGCATGTAAAAAATGGCCGCCTGGCTAATAAAAGGAAACCCACTGTGGATTGCTTCGGCCACACCTACGGAAAGCTTGGTCAGCACCAATAGAATAATAAGAACCACTGCCAGAAAGAGCAGATCTTTGGTCTCAGTTGAAAACCGACGGATGTATTTCCCCGCAACCTGCACAGCAAGCCTGATAAGCAACCCTCCGAGCAAGGCGGTACCGAGTATAGTGAAAATCACCCCGCGCTCCAACTTGCCCTGGGCCTGCATCTGCAGCTTGAGCACCTGCTCCGCGCCCAGCCTTTGGCCCTCACGGACAATCATCTCGCCCTTCTTGACCTGAAAAAAGACCGGCTTTACCGCCTCAACAGCCTTTTGTCTACGCAGTTCAGTCTCATTACGGTTGAAGGTGATGTTTGGTGGGAGGAGCCCTTGGGCCAGATGTACCATGGCGGTACGCACCTTGCGATTTTCTTCTTCCAATATGGCGCTAGCTCGCAGCCTCATCTGCCGCCTGGCAGCTTCGACACTGAGATAACTGAGGACATCCATGGCCCGATGTTCGTCCCCGCTCTGAACGCTTCTGAGGACTACCCCATTTTGCATCTGGCTGAGCAACAAAGATTTGTTACCCACGACACCGCCGGAAAGAACGTTTTCTGCCAGTTCTATTACCGCATCCTCAAAACGCGGATCAAATTTCGCTTTAACCAGGATGGCATAATCAGTATCGGAGACAGTTATCCCGAGCCTTGCCTCAAAATCCTTCTTTTTCTCGAGAGCCTTCTCTCTAGCAGACTTATGGATAGCACGACTGCTTTCTGCGCTCGCCCCCTTTTCTACTCCACTGCTTTCTGCTGGCTGTTGAAATATGGCGCGCATCATGGTGCAAGCAGCATCCAGCCGCTCACGAAAATGCTGGATCGTCTCTTCATCCAGGTCATAGATAGCCATAGATGTGCGCCCGGCCTCCTCACGTTTTTTCTGGGTGGCTGTTTCATCGGTCACCAGGAAGTCGTGGGCTGCCTTAATATCGCGATCCGCCACATCTCCAACCTGGTAGTTTACTGGGAGGACAATGTAGTGAGGCATGACCAGAACGCCCAGTATGAGGCTAAAGCAGACAAGAAGAAGGACTTGCTGCCACCGGGGCGACTTCACGTGCTCATCAGGTTGGATGCCATCACGGCGCTCAAGTGTTGCTGACCGTCTCGCGTTTTCAGCGCTCTGCTGCCGCTTCTTTTTTAATAGCTCCATAGTCTATATCTGGCCCCAGCAAGTCCTCGGTCACATGGCATCGTCTAAAATCTCATGAGGGTTTCAACCGGGGTACATTCGGCCCGGTTAGCAGCCCTGGGTAGACTGAAACGCGTTTAGTCTCGCCTTTGTGACCCACAACGTTAATATCGGGCAAGCAAATTGCGCGCCATTTCCACGTTACTATATAGCAAACACCTTGAGCTGTGTATGTATCCAAGTTTCTATGTACTCAGTTTCACTTCTTTCTTTCAGCCCGTTCATATGCCTTGATGATATCTTGCACCAACCGGTGACGAATGACATCTTTATCAGTAAAGTAGACGAATTTCAATCCTTCGACATCCGTCAGTATCTCCACGGTCTCAATGAGCCCAGAGCGGGTGCTGTTGGGCAGATCAATCTGAGTAATATCGCCTGTTATCACCGCTTTGGAGCTTATCCCCAGTCGGGTTAGAAACATCTTCATCTGCTCCGAAGTTGTATTTTGGGCTTCATCGAGAATGACGAAACAATCATTGAGCGTGCGGCCCCTCATGAAGGCTAAAGGTGCGACCTCAATGACGCCTCGTTGCAGTAACGTGCTCGTCTGCTCGAAGTCAATCATGTCATGGAGGGCATCATAGAGTGGCCGCACGTAGGGGTTTACCTTCTCCACCAGGTCTCCAGGAAGAAAGCCCAGCTTCTCGCCCGCTTCAACCGCCGGACGCACGAGGATGACACGGTTGATTTCACCGGCGTTGAGGGCCGCAACTGCAGTTGCCATAGCAAGGTAAGTCTTCCCCGTCCCCGCAGGACCTATGCCAAAGACAATATCGTAGGTGCGGATGGCGTCAATGTATTCTTTCTGCGCCAAAGTTTTAGGGGTGATAACCCTTTTCTTGGAGGTGACGTATACTGAATCTAGGAAGATGTCGCGGAGACGAGCCTTGAAATTTCCACTGAGGATCTGAATGGCATGGTTGACGTCACTAGGGTAGAGAGGATAGCCCTCTCTGAGCAGGCCGTACAGCTCCTCAAGGACGCGTTGAGCCAGCTTTACTTCCGACTCTTCCCCAATCAGGGTAATTCGGTCACCACGCAGGTTGAGCTTTGCCTGGAGAGCCCCTTCGATAAGCTTGAGATTACCATTGCGCTCCCCACAGAGGTTCGGCAGCAGAGTATTGTCATCAAAGGTGAGTACAACCTCACCAGGGCCATGTGAACTGGCATGTACAGTGACGGACAACTCTCTATTCCTTTTCTCCCATGACCTGAATAATTAACCGTCTGCGGCGCGCCCGGTTGTCGAAATTAATAAGCACTATCTGTTGCCAAGTTCCTAGGCTCAACCGTCCCTCTATTACGGGAATGTGCAAAGAAGGTCCCAAAAGGGCGGCACGAACGTGAGAATGACCGTTGCCGTCACCCCAACGCTGATCGTGGGCGTAGGGGATCTCTCGCGGTACTAACCGCTCGATGGCATCAGCAAGGTCCCGGATCACGCCACTTTCATATTCGATGGTGGTCAGCGACCCTGTTGATCCAGGCACAAAAAGGATCATTGCCCCGTGTTGAATTCCGCTTTGAGCCAAGTGTTGGGTTACCAGCCCGGTTATGTCCACAATATCAGTGCCGATTTCGGTGCTAATTTCAGCAGTCCTGGTTGTTACAGTCATGGCCGCCTGTCCGCGTATCTCAACTTAGTTCACAATGTTCAGCCGCAGGATCGGTCTTCCCGTCTCAAGCGGGACTTCTATTCAATCCTGAGTGACCGACGCAAACTTTCCTATTTTACAGCTTGGATATCTAACACAAACTCCCCGCGCCTGCAAGTAGCAAAGGCTAGCATTCATTCGCTGATCTTTCGTTTTTTTTAATAACAAGAGCCATTTATCCTTGACGGCCAAGAGTGAATCTGATACCTCCTACGCCAATTCGCGAGTCAGTTGTCAGTAGTCCGTCGTCCGTCGTCAGCTCACTGCCTTCGCAGCAAAGCGCAGAGCTCCAAACGGATAGGGTTAAAGCGAGAAAGGGCCAAGGCGAGAAAGGAAAGAGACCGACCTTTCTTGCTTTTCTCGCTTTTCTCGCCCATACACGCTATGCTCTATGCGGTATACCTACTACACAACGGACCACGGACGACGGACTCTTTTTGGACAAGTTATGAACATCCTCGATTTCATACTCCTGACCATCCTGGCCGCAGCACTGATTCGCGGCCTCGTCCGGGGTATGATTAGACAGGTGGCCGGTCTGCTGGGACTTCTCGCTGGCTTTGTGGTGGCCGGTCATCTGTACCTCCAGATGCTCCCCGTGCTTCGGCGCCACTTTCCTTCTGCACCTTACCTCGAGGTACTCAGTTACGTTTTTATTTATGCCGCTACTTGGCTGGCTGTCGTCTTCCTGGGTTACCTCTTCGTCAAGCTCAGTCGGGCTATGCTCATGGCTTGGGCGGACCGCCTCCTGGGCGGCGCCTTCGGCCTCTTCAAAGGAATGGTGGCAGCCGTTTTACTGGTGGCGGTGTTGACCCTGTTTCTTCCCGGCAACTCTGAGCTCCTGAAAGACTCTCTCTTCTCTGTGCATGTTCAGAGGGCCGGCTACCTCCTGGTAAAATTAACACCCAAGGACTTACGAGACCGCTATGAAAAAAGGCATACGGCACTCGTCCGTCAACTGCAGCAACAGCAAATAACCGATTCAATCAAAAAGAAAATAAAGCGATGAACTTCCCTAACACGGGATGAATATCGAAGATCGGTTCCTTGACCACAAAGGACACCAAGTACACAAAGGCAACAATCAATACAGGCCAGCATCGTTTTATTTTCTGTAGGAGATGGCGCTTTACGCAATTATAACCCCCTGTGATCTTTATGGTTCATTGTTTTAGATGCACCATACTGTTAGTAGGATATAGAATGGCTGAGACCGGAAAAGAATTCGAGAGGTTGCTGGATCTCATAGCCCAGTTACGAGCTGAGGACGGCTGCCCGTGGGATCGCGAGCAAACGCCAGCTACCATCAAACGCTACCTCCTTGAGGAAGTCTATGAACTGGTGGATGCAGTGGATCACCACGCCCCAGATCAGGTCGCGGACGAGCTTGGCGATCTGATCTTCATGGCGATTTTCTTGGCCCGCCTCTATGGAGAACAAGACCAGTTTCAAATGGAGCAGGTACTGCGAAGAGTGGGCGAGAAAATGGTGCGAAGGCATCCCCACGTCTTTGGCGATCGCAAGGTAGACTCTGCCCGGCAAGTCAAACTCAATTGGGAGGAGATTAAACGCCAGGAAAAGCCCCAAAAACCACTGGGTGCTCTCCTTGGTGATATACCACGTGCACTTCCTGCCCTTATGCGTTCATATCGTACCCTTTCTAGACTGGGCAGATCCCTGCGGCGGCCCCTCCACCAAGATACCCTTGTTTCTGAGTTGCGCCAATCTTTCTCCGCACTGCTCCAGACAGACGCCAGGGGTAATGAACGCCAGACTGCTGCTGTAGTTGGAAAACTGCTATTACTATTAGTGGCCTTCACTCTCCCTGCAGACATTCGGGCAGAGGATGCCTTAACACAAACTCTGGAGCGCTTTTGCCATCAGCTTGAACGAGTGGAAGCCAGTCTGGTTGACCAGGAAAAAGGTTGGCAGGATCTCTCAGAAGCCGAAGAGCGC
Organism: uncultured Syntrophobacterales bacterium; assembly: GCA_965603145.1. Lineage (GTDB taxonomy): Bacteria > Desulfobacterota > Syntrophobacteria > BM002 > BM002 > BM002. The sequence goes on along the minus strand of CBFDBW010000033.1, from coordinate 5,095 downwards.
TCTTTGTGGGAGAAGATTTAATGAGAGGTTTGGAGTAATGGATTGAGGCGAACTTATGAAATCCCAAACTCCAAGCACCAAACCTGAGGGTTTCAGGTGTCAGGTGTCGGGTGTCAGTAAAAAGAGACATAGAAGCTGAAACCTGAACACTGAACACTGAAACCTAAGTCATTGTGATTTGAAATTTCTATTCCTCCAATACTCCATCACTCCAGTACCCCAACACTCCAATATTCCAGAGCTTGTGGTACTGGTGCAAGTCTTCGGTTCTATCCATCGCCGGTAACAACTACCCTCCTAAAGCGAAAAAAACCCTTGGCCGTGCACCTCACGTCGGGCTTAGCTTTTCCAAGAGCTGCCTGCGTTGTAGCTCTGATCAGAGGTGACCACGACACAAACTGCAATACTTACCGCTGCTTCCTCCCGGATCTGACGGGGTTCGTATCCGTTTGTTGCGCAGTGTCCGATCAGCACCAACCACAGACAGGCCCCGGTCCGACTAATACTCTCCATGGGGGATTCAACCCCGCATAAGCGGATTTCGGGCTACAGGGCACCGCTAACTCCCCGCCTAGCACGACCAAGGGCCGATCAATTCTCCTCAACAATCTTATCATAAAGCCCACAAGCTTGTTGAGGAGAATATCAAATTCGAATACTTGTCCGCCATCGCTTGCTTTTAGACGCAGCAGACGGATCGTGCTTCTGGTTTCGAATTTCTGCCTTTCTGCTTCGTGTTCTCCGCGCCCTAGATGGCTTCTATCTCTTATCCCAGATCAGTCCCCTCATCTAGCAATACCCTCCGGGGCTGCAGATGCTCGAGACGCTCATAAAGGGTCCCACCTGCATTTGGGCCAAGCAAATGTTGCCAGCCCCCAACATATGCCAGCCGCCCCTTTTCCACCTTATCATAAAGTCCTTCCAGCAATCGCGCTAAGTCCGTCTCTCGCTGCTGCCAGTGAAGATCGGCTGACCAGGTTCCTGCGAAAACAGGAACTAACGGTTCCTCCCGAGAGCGCAAGAGAAGAGCGGCCATCTTGTAGTCCCTGCTGACCTCTTGTTCTTGATCTTTCGCCCGTTCTGCCAGCAGCGCCTCCAGATTCTCGCGGCTCAGCAAATGGTACCAATGATTATCAATCCATCGTTTGCTCCAGAGCGAGGAGTCGATGCAAGAGAGCGTAGCGCCAGTGTCTCGACAGTAGCTCAGGGCGGCGCGGTACTCGAAGGGCAGTTGGATCTGAGTTCGGATGGCATGGATCTGGCCCCACCGCCGCCAGGAAACCTGTAGATCTTCAGCTAAAAGCTTCACTGTTCGCATGAGGCGCCGTAGCAAGCGGCGGCCATTTCTGCGCCGGTAAAAGAGTCCGTAGGGGCTAACTTCCACCGCCACAGCCACGGGACACGCTTTGGTCAGAATTTTTCGCAGTTTCTCCGCGCCTACAGGGTCGAGGTGAACCGTTCCTATCAGAAGTAGCTCCTTGCCCTGCATCTCGCTCTCTTTCGAATACACCCTTCCTACATCTCTAAGGGGTGGGTGAACTTGACTAGGCACTGAGGACTAAGCACTAGGCACCCATAAGTCATTACACTACGCGCATGCGCTTCGTTGTCACTTGGGCTGCGCCCGTCATTTCTTCGCGCTCGCTGCGCTCCGCTCAGTCCCGCAAGCGGGTCCCTAGTTTGGCCTTACGGCCGTCATTAGGTCGTTATAACAAATGACCATGAGTGACGGCGAAGCCGAATGACGCGAAGCATATGACGACAAGTGCCTAGTCCATAGTGATAGGGGGGGGTGCCCACCCTACATCGGGCTGTATTGCTCCAGAATTGAGACTAGTTCATCAAAATGGGAGACATGATGGGCTGCCTTAAGCTCTTCATTGCGGTAAGCGACAAAAAGTACGCCTGCGCGTTCACTCGTCTCCCGATCAACATCGGAATCACCAATGAAGCATGCTTCTTCAGGCGTGATATCAAAATAGGAAAGAATTTTGTTGACGGATTCTGGGTGTGGCTTGGGATGGTGCACATCAAGGGATGTAACCACCAAATCAAAATATGGATTCAGTCCAAATTTCTCCAGCAACTGGGCCATTGTACGGGTTCGGCTGGTGGCGATGGCAGTTTTGTAGTGACGGCGGAGCAGTTCCAAACACTCCATTAAGCCGGGCTGCAAAGTAAGCAGGTCTATGAGGGGTTCATAGTCCATTTTCTGCCACAACCGCTCTGCCTCCCGAATCAGACTGTCATCGCCGAGGAGAAACTTCAGGGACTCTTGAAGCGTGTGGCAGTGTACGTAATTGATCTGGTCCTCGTTGAGCGTCCCCTTGTTAAAGTGAGACAAAAACTGATTATACAGGCTGGCATTTGCCGCTCGCGAGTCAACGATTACGCCATCACAGTCAAAGATTACAGCCTTGAGGGCTCCATCGGAGCCGAACTCTCCCTTGTCAGCGGTGTTCCTACTCATCTTCCTCCCAGAGGCTCTCACTTTTGATTCCCTTCAGGAAATGTTCGTTGCTGCGTCGATTTTTGTTAACCCGACGGAGGAATTTTCGCATCTCACCATCGGGAAACATAGAGTTGAGATCGCGCTCCGCTTCCCGAAAGACCCGGTTCAGGTCTACCTTATCTGCCTCAGTTTCGGTTTCTTCCTCTTCTACATTCTCAATCTGCTGCTCGTCCATGCATCCCTCCGAAACTTTCAGTCATGAGCCAGTCGTCAACTATCCTCAGTAATATTTTTACTCCTGGCTTCCTCAAGTACAATAAACTCTTCTGTTTTCAATAAGTTGTCCTTGAAGCCTACTCTCTGTCCCCTTTTACACGCAGACTAATATATAATTAGTCCTTATATGTCAAGTTCCTCACAGTCATCCCGCAAAACGCAACTCACTTCGAAAAATAAAAAAGGCATCTTATCTTAATTAGACAAGATGCCCATGATAAACGTGTTACTGTGAACTAAAGCTTCGTGACGTTCTCGGCTGCAGGACCTTTGTTGCCCTCTCCCACGTCAAAGCTCACCCGGTCACCTTCATGAAGAGTTCTGAAACCGGACATGCTGATGGCGGAGTGATGAACAAATATATCCCCACCCTCATCTTGCTCAATGAAGCCGTACCCTTTCCTTTCACTAAACCACTTAACAGTTCCTTCTGCCACAGCGAAGACCTCCTAAAAAATTTTGTTCCAAGCCCTAGGCTGCCACTCTGGCAAAGGAAACAATCCTCAAAAGCCTAACTGACTTGCGAACGAAAACACTTAACCCTTCTTATATAATACAGAAAAGCACAGGGGTCAAGCGCGGAAAAGAGTCGTGGAGTTTGTGCCTATCCTCCAAAACAGCAACTATTTTGCCCGAAAGGTAATCCGTCCTCGAGTCAGATCGTATGGTGACAGTTCAACTGTCACCTTGTCTCCGGTAACAATCTTGATGTAATACTTGCGCATCTTTCCGGAGATATGGGCCAGGACCCGGTGCCCATCGGCCAATTCCACCCGAAACATGGCATTGGGTAGAGTCTCCACCACTATCCCCTCAACCTCTATTGCTTCTTCCTTTGGCATTAATTCCCTCAATGAAAGGGCCCCTTCAGCCTTTTTCTGCTGCATCCTCAAAGCGAGCGACCCATTTTTCAAGTTTAGACAAACTAGGTGAAATACTATCAAACCAGGCCAACTAAACCTTAAATGATCTCATTTGTCAATGGCTGGGGTGAATAATGAGAAAGATGATTACTAGCAAATATTGATGAATTAAACATCTATGACCATGAGACGATGCGGTCAGCGGCCGATATGAGCCGCAAAGGGACAGCGGAACTCTTTCGTTGCCGCTCAAATAAATTTTTAGGCCCTTAGTTTACGGCATGGTAGCCATCCTCGCAAAGTTTCCCAGCGCTTTCTCTATTTTCTTAATAACTTCACCGCATTCCTTAATGCTGTGACGGCTTGCCAGATATTTCGGGTCATTATAGGATAGCCATACTTGCCCCGCTTCATCTTGCCAGATGAGAGCTTTTTGGGGCAGATCGATGGCAACGCTCTGGCCACACTGCATCAGTGGTGTCCCTACCTTAGGATTGCCGAAGATAATCAATTCGGTCGGGCGTAGCTTTTTCCTAACCTTTTGCGCCCCTTCTGCATGATTGATTCTTATAAACACAGTCATGCCTTTTTCCCTTAGTATGTTTTCGAGGCGGTCCAGTGTGGTTTTTACATCATGGAAACTTTTTATGCTAATAATGCCGTTGTCAGCATAAGTCACAGATGCAAAGAAGAACATTGCCATGAGAGTGCAGAGTAAATATCGCATAGTTGATCCTCCTCTTTGGTTTGATCAAGAACAAATGGGACCCAACCATATATGGAAAAAATTTCTTCTGTATATTCCCATAATACAAGAATTTTACAAAGTAACTTCCGCATATCGCCTCATTTTTTAGGAATAGAGGGTCTGTTGACATAGTGATGGGTTATCTAAGCTCCTACCACCACTTTCCCTCTTTTTTTTCCTACACCCAGAAAACAGGTAAAAGAAAAAGTCACGTACATTTAGATAGTTGACTTTCTGGTGTTTTCATTGGAAGCAATATATAATAAGGCCTTACATGTCTGGTTGTCTGCAGATTCTCTGCCGCAGGCAGAAAACGTTAAGCGCACAGCTTGAAGCGCGTAGCGGTAAAAGAAAACGTCCATAACTATTCATTTGCTGTTTCTTGAAGCGAAGAAATAATTGACTTTATAAGCCAATGACGCTATGACGCATTTCGGCTATGCGTTTTCAGGAAAAGGATCTTAAATCTTGCTATGCGCTCTGCGCATAGCGCTATGCGAAAATGGACAAAATGACATACGACATGTTGGTGATCGGCAGTGGCATCGCCGGCCTCACCTTCGCCCTCAAGATAGCGGATCGCCACAAGGTTGCGGTGGTGACAAAGAAGGAGAAGGTCGAAACCAGCACCAATTACGCCCAAGGAGGAATCGCCTCGGTGCTGAGCCCTGACGATTCTTTTGACCTCCATACGCAGGATACCCTGAACTCGGGAGACGGCCTGTGTAATCCTGATGTGGTCGAGATGGTAATTAA